>JAHZHY010000099.1:2539-4708 GCA_019420045.1 Clostridiales bacterium | reverse complement strand
TGGCGCACACTTGCCCCTTGAGAAGTGCAAAAACCGACGCACCGGTCGCCGGTTTTTGCAAATTGATGAGGGGTAGGGCAAACGGTTTCTTGGCGCTATCCAGGTTTCTCGACAGTCTGAAGCATAAAAAATTCCCGGCGTATGGCCGGGAGTTTTTTTATGCTTCAGGGCTGTATATGAGTGGAACCGAACACATTGGTAGCGTCCAGATAGATCTTGGGGGAGTTTTGAGGCAGGGAAGAGGGCATCAGGTTATGGGTGCGGCCGAACAGGGAGACACCCTTGGTGTAGACCAGAGTATTTTCCGGCAAAAGCAAGTGAACGGAGCCGAAAACAGCGGTAGCTTCCAGCTGGATATCCTGTGCGATGACGGCGTCCCGCAGATCCACTGTCAGAGAACCAAAGACTGCGGTGAGGCGGGCGCCGCCGGTGATTGTATTGGTAATACGCCGGGTTTCCTGGCAAAAAACGGCGGAAAGTTCCGGCGCATGACTCAGATCCACAGGCGGAACCTCTCCGGCAGGCACCGGCACTCGCCGGGGCCGGGCCAGAAGGCTGATGCCCAGAATAATCAGCAAAGCGGGGAAAAGCAGCTGGATCATCCGGTACCAGCTGAGGATGCCCTGGGCGGAAAACAGCAGCATCAGGCCAAAAACCAGGCCTAGAGTATTGCCGGTATCAAAGCCGTTTTCTACAATGGAAAAAAGGCAGGGGATGATGATAAACAGGCTCCACCATCCGGCAAAGAACAAATCAAAATGCCAGAAGCCCATCACATCCCCGGCATAGCCCAGACCGGCCAGGATGAGAAGGACCCCCAAAAGAATACGGGACCATTGCTGTTTCATGGAAAGACCTCCCTTTCGTTATGGGTTTTCCGGCAGGATGGAGCCGGTGAGCCAGCCGTCCTCCGAAAGACCGGTGATGTGCACCGAACGCAGCTGGTTGTGCAGTCCTTTTTCCTGCACCCGCACTTCGCAGTATTCCGGGGAGAAGCCGCTGGACAGTCCGTCCTTTTCCTGTTCAAAGAGCACCGGCAGCACCTGGCCCACTTTGGAGCGGAGGAAATTCTGGTGAAGCGTATGGAAGCGTCCGATGGCTTCCCGGCTCCGTTCTTCTTTTTCTTTTTGGGGCACCTGGTCCGGCATGGAATAGGCCGGGGTGCCTTTGCGCCGGGAATAGGGGAATACATGGACCTGGGCCAGTCCGCAGTCTTCCACAAAAGCCAGGCTTTCTTCAAAATCCTCCCGGCTCTCACCCGGGAA
This sequence comes from Clostridiales bacterium, assembly GCA_019420045.1. Taxonomy (GTDB): domain Bacteria; phylum Bacillota; class Clostridia; order Oscillospirales; family Butyricicoccaceae; genus Pseudobutyricicoccus. Next base: position 3,443 of record JAHZHY010000099.1, on the reverse strand, counting down.
GCCCACAATCAGGTCGGTGGTCACGGCGCAGCCGGGATAGGCCTTTTGCAGCATTTCCACCGATTGGGCATAGCGTTCCGGGGTGTATTTCCGGTTCATGCGGCGCAGGGTGTCCGGGCAGCCGCTTTGCAGGGATAGGTGGAAATGGGGGCAGAGATTGGGATAAGGCCCCACTTCTTCCAGAAATTCCGGGGTGATGGTCCGGGGCTCCAGAGAGCCTACCCGGATGCGGGTATGGGGCGCAGCCTGGCAGATGGCGGCCAGCAAAGCAGCCGGAGAGGGATGACCGGGCAGATCAATGCCATAGGAGCTGACCTCAATGCCGGTGACCACGATTTCCTGATAGCCTTCTTTTTCCAGGAAAGCGGCCTGGCGGGCGGCCTCCGTGAGAGGAATGGAACGGCAGCGGCCACGGGCATAGGGGATGATGCAGTAGGTGCAGAAATTCTGGCAGCCGTCCTGTACCTTGAGTAAAGCCCGGGTGCGGCCCCGCAAGCCACCGGCGGGGAGTATTTCAAACTCCCGGGCTTCCTGCACGGCGCTGCCACCGGAGAAGGAAGCCTCAGCCTGGGCCTGCTCAGCAAGTTCCACGATCTGCCCCTTGCATCCGGTGCCCACTACAATGTCGGCACCGCACATCTCCCGGGCCTGCTCCGGCTCCATCTGGCTGTAACAGCCGCAGACGATCAAAGTGGCCTGGGGGTTGATTTTTTTGCACCGGCGGGCGGCATTGCGGGATTTTTTGTCGCTGAGGGCGGTGACGGTGCAGGTGTTGACGATATACACATTAGCAAATTCATCGAAGGGCACGATGGTGTGCCCGCGCTGTTCAAAGAGCGTCTCCAGAGCCTGGGTCTCAAACTGATTGGTTTTGCAGCCCAGGGTGTAAAATGCGATTTTCATA
>JAHZHY010000099.1:0-2529 GCA_019420045.1 Clostridiales bacterium | reverse complement strand
ACCTTCCAAAGGGGATCAGGGTTTGTTTTGTTATCTGACAGCATTATAACGGAAAAAATCCCTGGGGTAAAGGGCAAGGAAGGCATGGGGAAAAAAGGAGGTGCATAGACTTTACCACAGGAGAAAGGGGACAGTGCAATGAAGAAATGCGGGAAGAAAGTTTTGGCCATGGTTTTGTGTTTGGGAATGCTGTGGGGAGGAGGGCAGGCTGCTCAGGTGCCGGAAAGCGAGCAGCTTCAGCAGCTGACCGGCATCCAGGCTCCCAGCGCGATTCTGATGAGCGAGGATGGCACCGTGCTTTATGAAAAGGATGCTGACACACCAAGAGAACCGGCCAGCGTCACCAAGGTGATGACCATGCTTTTGGTGATGGAGGCCTTGGAGAGCGGCCAGATCACTCTGGATGAGATGGTGACCACCTCGGCCTATGCCGCCAGCATGGGAGGCAGTCAGATTTATCTGAAGGAAAACGAGCAGATGACGGTGGATGAAATGCTCAAATCGGTGGCAGTGGCTTCGGCCAACGACTGTGCTGTGGCTCTGGCGGAGCATCTGGCAGGCACTGAGGAAGCCTTTGTGGCCCGGATGAATGAGCGGGCCGCGCAGCTGGGCATGACAAACACCCATTTTCAGAACTGCAATGGGTTGCCTGCCGAGGGCCATGTGACCACGGCCCGGGATATTGCCATCATGTCCCGTCAGCTGATCGGCCATGAGAAGATCTTTGATTATACCAAAATCTGGACCGATTGGGTGCGCAATGGCACCTTTGGCCTGACCAATACCAACAAGATGATCAATACATACCAGGGAATGACCGGGCTGAAAACCGGCTACACCGTAGGGGCGGGATATTGCCTGTCGGCAACGGCGGAACGGGATGGTTTGTCCCTCATCGCTGTGGTCATGGGAGCGGCTGATTCAAAAAGTCGCAACGCCGACGCTGCCGCCCTTCTCAACTATGGCTTTGCCGGCTATCAGGCAGTGACCATCACAGCAGATCAGCCCATTATGCCGGTACCGGTGCTGCTGGGAAAAGCGGAGTATGTGCTTTGCCAGCTGGAAGAGCGGCCGCCGTTGGTGCTGAAAAAAGAGCAGGTATCCACCTTGGAAAAGGAACTGGTGATGGCGCCATCCCTGTCAGCCCCGGTAAAAAAAGGAGCGCGGGCCGGACTCCTTACCATCCGCAGTCAGGGAGAAGAAATTGCCCGAATTCCTGTAATTACAGCGGAAAAGGTGGCAAAAAAGAGCCCGGTCGGCCTGTTTTTAGAACTTTTTACAGTGTGTGCCATGGAGCAAGAAGAGAGGAGAATATGAAAAAAATTTAAAATCTTCCAGGGAATTTGTGAAATCTTCGAGAAATCCGGTTGTAACTCTTGATGGTTTATGATATCATTTGATAAACAACTGTTAGGAGGAACGCACTTATGGTAAAAGTCTTTATGGGCCTTCCCGGAAGTGGAAAAACTAAGCATCTTATCGATCTTGTAAATAACGCGGTGGAAAACGAGTCGGGCAATGTGGTCTGCATCGAACTGGGGCAGAAGCTGCGCTTTGACCTGAACCACAACGCCAAGCTGGTGGACATCACCGAGTATGATTTCCAGGGCAGCTTTGAAACTCTGGTGGCCTTCGTCAACGGTATGTATGCCGGCAATTATGACATCACTCATATCTTCATCGACAGCACCCTGAAGATCGCGGGCAGCGATGATGTGGAAGCCATCGAGTCCTTCCTGGCTCGTCTGGACGCTTTCAGCGAAAAGACCGGCGTCAAGTTCACTGTCAGCCTGAGCACCGATGTGAGCCGGGCCACAGACAAGATCAAAAAGTATTTCTAAGTGCGCGGAAGCAAGCGGGCGGGGCAAAAGCTCCGCCCCTTCTTTTTGCCGGAAGAAGGCAGAAATTTGGCCTTTTTCACATTCCCATTTGCCGCGCTTTATGTTACAATGATAAAAGGCCCAATGGACCTCCGGGGTTTTGCGGGCAGCAGGCATATCTTTTCATGAACGATGAAGCAAAGAGGGTTCTGTGTGAAACGACTGGGAAAAAAGTTTTTGGCGGCGGCTTTGGCCATCGTGGCGGCTCTGTCCATGGGCGGCTGTTCGGTGGAAAGCGGTGACGCTCTGGCCAGCCTGCCCCGGCTGCCGGGAGAATATCTGGCGCTGCAGCAGCAGGTGGACGCGATTCTGGCCCAGGGGTATATCCCGGCGGTGGCCGAAAGCGGACAAAACCGTCAGGCGATGCAGCAGCAGGATATCGATGGGGACGGACAGAAGGAGATCATCTCCTTTTATCGCAGTTCCACCAGCGGCGAATATATGATCTATGTCCACAAGCGCCAGGGAGATGACTATGTGGAGCTGGGGCATGCAAAGGGATACGGACGGTATCTGAAGGAGGTATCCTATCCCCGGTGCCAGAACAATGGCGCACGGGCCATCGCCCTCAGCTGGGGCATGGAGGACGACAGCGCCTCGGGAATGTCGGTGCACACTCTGGGCAGCGATGGGCTGAATGAAGCACTGG
>JAHZHY010000098.1 GCA_019420045.1 Clostridiales bacterium | reverse complement strand
CTCCTCGGTCATCCCGAAGAAAATAGGTATCCGAATGGGAATGGATGTCGATAAACCCGGGGGCCACCACCAAGCCCTGGGCATCGACCACCTGTCGGGCCTGCTCTGCCGGAATGTGGGGTTCTATGGCTGCGATTTTCTCCCCTGTGATGGCCACATCGGCTGTAAACCCAGCCTCACCTGTGCCATCGATCACCGTACCATTTTTGATCAAAAGATCGTACATATCGGTCCTCTCCACCTTTCTTCCGGGGATTTTTCCGGCGTTTTGAATGGATGCGGCTCACACCGCGCCATCACGCCGGTTTGCGGTTTATTCACTAAACATTATCGTATCACAACTTTCCCTTGGCGTAAAGCAAAGGCCGTGGGATTTTCCCGGCAAAAATCAAACCATTTCCCTTCAAGGACACAATGGAGCACAAAAAGTCCCCTGCCATGGCCTCTTTTTACAAGCCATGACAGGGGACCATACATCCATCATTTTATCTTTTGCTTTTACAGGCTTTCTCCGCCCATTTCTTCGCTTTTCACCTGATTGCGCACCCGCACATCGTTGAGAAACAACGCTGTGCTGATATCCAGATGGGGCAGAATGCTGAAATAAAGCACCAACTGGGCCAGCAAAGTGGCGCTGGTGGTGGCCGTATTCAAATCACCGCCGGAGAAAATGGAACACACCACTGAAATCAAAATGGCATAGCCCAAGAATTGCAGCATGGACAGCATCTGTATCCCTACATACTTCCAATAGTGACCGCGGACCAGCCGACGGCTTTCCCGGATGCAGCTCCAAGGTTTTTTCTCCGGCTGCTGGGCCAGCAAATAAGGCGCCGGCAAAAAGGGAACAACCACCAGATAAGAAGGCACTGCGGTGAGAAACATCAGCTGATACACCTGCATCAGCCCTTCCAGCTGCTTCTGCACATCGGCGCTTTGCAGATTGGACACATAGTCCATCCCGGCCAGATAGGCGCCGCCAAAGATCAAAAGACCAAAGACCGCTCCGATGCACAGGAAAATCACCGACTGAAGCAGCTGCAGCAGAATGGACTGGCGGATCTTTCCGGCATCTCCATACCAGGCCAACACCTTTCCAGCCTTGGTCTCCCGGCTGGAAGCCACATCACACAGCACCTCTTTGCTCCCCACATTGGCTGGCGAAAGGATTGCCAAAGACAACAAACTGAGCAAAAGGGTCACGATCAAAGCCCGCAAGCCCTGGGTATCGCTGAAAAGAAAGGCCTGCTGCAATACACTGAAGGCAAGGGTAATGACCAAAAGGATTCCCATACTGGCCATACAGGTACCGTAATTCTGACGCATCAGCCCGCGGGCCATGCTGCGGATATAGAAAATGCTGAGTTTCATTCCATTTCCTCCTGGGGTGTCTCTCTATCTGGGCATCCGCTATGG
>JAHZHY010000097.1 GCA_019420045.1 Clostridiales bacterium | reverse complement strand
CCCCCCACAACCCCGGCGGCCGTGTGTGGACCAGAGAAGAACTGGAAAAGCTGGACGCTTTCTGCGAGAAGCACAACATCTTCGTCATCGCCGACGAGATCCACAACGATCTGGTCTTCTCCGGCGAGCACATCGTCTATGGCAATGTGTCCGAGCACGCCAAGATGAATTGTATCATCTGCACTGCTCCCAGCAAGACCTTCAACCTGGCCGGCATCCAGGGCTCCAATATTCTGATCGCCAACGAGGAAGTGCGGAAAAAGTTCCAGGCTCAGGTTGCCAAAGCCCACGCCAGCGCCAACATCTTTGCCGGTCCCGCCACCATCGCCGCCTACAACGAAAGCGAGCAGTGGCTGGATGAGCTGATCGATGTGCTGCGGGGCAACTGCCAGTACTTTGTGGACTTCATCCACGAGCACTGCCCCGAACTGAAAGTGCGCATGAACGAAGCCACCTATCTGATGTGGCTGGATTGCCGCGGCCTGGGCATGACCGAAGAAGAGCTGGGCAAATGGTTTGCCGAAAAGGTGGGCATCGCCGCCAATGTGGGCTCCTGGTTCGGTCAGACCGGCACCTGCTTCCGTCGTCTGAACATGGCCTGCCCCCGCACCTTTGTGGAGGACGCCTGCCAGCGGATCGAAAAAGCCGTCAAGGAACTGCGCAAGTAAAAACCGGCCTTGGGCCTGAAATAAGAAAAAGCACCCCTCGGGGTGCTTTTTCTTATTCTGTTTTTTCCCTCTCCCCGGCATCCCGGAAAATCTTGCGCAGACCGGCATACAAAAACCAGGCGGGGATCTGATACAGCAGCACATATCCGGCACTGCGGCGAGCCACCTCCGTGCTCTCCCATGGAAAGATCACCAAAGAGGAAAACCGGCTGGCCACCATGTTCCCCATGATCTTGCACAGCAGCAAACTGAGGGCCAGGGCCGTACCCCAATAGAGACAGGTCCGCTTCCAGCCGTACCGGCTGAGCAGCCATACGCTTGCCGCCACCACAAACAAACCGATCAAACAGGCGCCGCCGATCTCCCGGGGCACCAATGTTTCCGAAGGGGAAGTCACAAGGCTGGGCCCTGCCAGAAAGTGGCGGAGAAAGGCGATCACCTGGTCGATCAGCTCCTCCATAGGCGTTTCGATGTCGTCAAAGGGCGGCGTACGCATACTCACTTTCCGCCAAAGATCCAGTGCACAGTACAAAAGCTGCACTCCCACAAACACAAACGCAAAAATCCAGCCGCCTACAGCTCTTTTCTTGCTCTTCATGATGATCCCTCCCTTTATCCTTCCCGTTCTTTCTGGATGTTCCGGGCGAGATACCGGCTTCCTTCATACAAAAGCCAGACAGGAATCTGATAAAAAATCACATACCCGGCGCACCGCAAGGGGACTTCTGCCAGGTTTTTGCTTCCAATGGCCGGATCGGAGATCCCCGGCCCTGCAATCAGATCGAGGGCAAAGCAAAAAGCGATGGAAAGGGCCAGGGCTGCTCCCCAATAAAGATAGGTCCGCTTCCATCCGTAATATGCCAGCAGCCATACCGTCACAGCCACCACAAACAAACCGATGAGAGCGGCGCCACCAATGTCCCGGGGCCATATTTTAGGGGTCAGCGGATCGGCTTTCAGGCTGGGCCCCGCCAGAAAATAGCGCAGAAAGGTGCTGATCTGCTCCAGGGTCCGGTACACAATGCCGCCCCCCTCTGCCGAACCGCTGAGAACCATCTGCCGCCGGACCATTTCCGCAAGGCCTTGCAGCAGGTGAAGCCCGGCAAAGCTGCCCACAAAGATCCAACCGGCTTTTTGCATGATGTTCTTTTTCATACTCATCCCTCCTGCCTTTTGAAAAAATTAACTCAGTGTGTATCCAAATGGGTCACTTACTCTATGTTTAGCATACCATTCTTTTCCTCGTCCGTCCATCCATTTTTCTCCTCCTGAGAAAGAAAAGAAAACAAAAAGGCCTGCTGCAAATTGCAGCAGGCCTTTTGTAATTTCTTTTTATTCCTCAAAGGTGCCCTTCAGCAGCACTTTGCCCTCGCACATGGCCAATTTACCCTTGGCCATAACCGAGGAAATGTTCAGCTCTTTATCCAGCACCAACAGATCGGCGTCGGCCCCTTCCTGAATGCAGCCCTTGACCCCTTCTTTTCCCAGCCGCAGAGCAGGAGAAGTGGTGAAGATGCGCAGCATCTCCTCCAGGGGCACATCCAGCTCCAGCACGCCCCGGCGCAGTTCATACAGCAGCACCGCCGGGCTCACATAGGTCAGACCGATGCACCGGCCGTTTTCGTCAAAACGGGGCTGGCTGCCGTTGCCGTCGGAGGACATGGACAGGTGATCCAGGTCCACACCCTTTTTGATGCAGTAGGCCACCATATCGGCGGCGCTCTCCCCATCCTCCTTCAAGGAACCATGGGCTGTCAGGTCAAAATTGCCTCCCATTTTGGACAGCTTGATGGCCTCATCCAGCAGCTTGTAATTCCGTCCCACATGGGTGGGCAGGAAGGTTTCGATGGGCACATCGGATTTTTCCAGCGCCCGGAAGATGGGGTCCAGCATCCCTTCCCGCACGCCGGTGTGGATGGTGAGCAGCCCGGCCTTGCCGCTGAGCATACCGCCCATGTTCACATCACTGGCCAGACGGGTCATTTCGTCATCGGTGATGGTAGAGCTGCGGTGATCGCTCATAGCCAGCTTGGCGCCGATGATCTTGTCGATGAGCATGATGTCCCGCAGCACACTGCCGGTGAGGGTGACGGTGGGATACTGATAGGAACCGGTGAGCATATAGGTGCTGATGCCTTCGGTCTCCAGCGCAGTGACCTTGCCCAGCAGATTTTCCAGGCTGCGGGAGGTGCCGTCGGTACCCAGCAGACCCAGCACAGTGGTGACGCCGCGGCGGATCAGCTCGCTCAGGTTGAGTTCCGGGGTGCGGCTATGATAGCCCTGTTCCCCGCCGCCGCCTGTCACATGGACATGGATGTCGATGAGGCCAGGAGTGACGATGGCGCCATGGAGATCCATGACCTCCACTCCATCCAGGCCCTCGTAGCCTTCGATCTTCTCGGCCACCTTCATGATCTTGTTTCCAGCCAGCAGAACATCCCGCATCCCCAGGTGTTTGGGAGCGTATACATCACAGTTTTTCAGCAGTTTCAGCATATTTTTTCCTCTTTCTCCGGCCCACGGTCCGGCGTTTTGGGGCAAAACCCCGCTGTCTTTAGTTTACTCGCTGGCGCTCTGATTTGCAATGGGCCAAAAAGGATTTTATTGCATCCGATAAAAAAACAGCCCTTCCTTTGTGCAAAAAGGAAGGGCTGTTTTTGTTCAGTCTCCAATACGGGCCTGCATATGCTGGGAAAAGTCCATCAGCCGCCGGGGGTATGTCTCGTGCATCAGCGGAGAGGACAAAAGGAAATCGGCGGTAGCCCGGTTGGTAGCCACCGGAATATTATACAAAGCGGCAATGCGCAGAAGGGCTTTCACATCCGGGTCGTGGGGCTGCTGGGTCAGAGGGTCCCAGAAAAAGACCATCAGATCGATCTCCCCTTCGGTGATCCGGCTTCCCAGCTGCATATCGCCGCCCAAGGGGCCGCTGCGATAGCCGGTGACCGTCAGACCAGTGGCCCGGCTGACCAGCCCGGCGGTGGTGCCGGTGCCGCACAAAGTATGCTGGGCAAGCTCCTGCCGGTGCTCTGTGGCCCAATCGATCATTTCCTGTTTCATGTTGTCATGGGCCACCAGGGCGATCCGCTTCCCCGGCCCCATATCCACTGTAATATACTGTGTTGCTTTCATTTTTCTTCACTCCATTTATTATTCCACCCTTATTTTACCTGTTTTTCCTTCCTTTGAAAAGCAATTTCCTGTAAAGTTTTTTTGACAACTGGCTCTTTTTTCCGGGACATGGTATGATAACTATAGGTAAATCCCCTTTCTCAGGAGGTTATTGCAATGGAAAACTGGAAAACAACCCTGGATCAGTGGCTCCAAAGCCCTTTTCTTTCCCAGGATGAAAAAAATACTCTTTCGAGTTCTTCTCCCGAGATCCTCCGCCCCACTTTTCAATCCGCCCTTTCCTTCGGCACTGCTGGATTGCGTGGAATCGCCGCCCTGGGACCTGGCGGAGTCAACCGCTTTACCATCACCCAGGCCGCTCTGGCCTTTGGCCGGTTTCTCCTGTCTTCCCAAGGGGAAGAAGTTCGGCAAAAAGGAATCTGCCTGTGCCGGGACTGCCGCCTGAGCAGTCCTGAACTGGCCCAGACCGCCCAACGGGCCTTCACCTCCCTGGGCATCCCGGTGCACTTTTTCACCGATCCTCGCCCCACGCCGGAACTTTCCTTTGCCGTCATCCACACCGGCGCCGCCGGTGGAATGAATATTACATCTAGTCATAATACAAAAGAATATAACGGATGTAAGTTATATTCCCATACCGGGGCCCAGCTCACCGATGAAGAATGTGCCGCTGTCAGCCAGGAAATGACCCGCATCTCCCTGCCCTGTGCTCTGCCGGAAGGGGATGCCTCTTTGGTCATTCCCTTGGGAGAGGAAACCGACAACGCCTATCTGGATGCTTTGGTCCAAGACATTCCCCCGGTTTCTCTGCCAGAGGACCGAGCCCGGCTGCGCATCGTCTATACACCCCTTCATGGAGTGGGCGGCCTGCTCCTTCCCCGGCTGCTGAAAGAACAGGGGTTCACCGATTTGCACTGCGTCTCTTCCCAAATGGAGCCGGACGGCACCTTTCCCACAGCACCGGCCCCCAACCCGGAAAATCCGGAGACTTTCCACCTGGCTTTAGAAGAAGCCCGGCGCATTGGCGCCCATCTGATCATCGCCACCGATCCTGACGCCGACCGGGTGGCCTTCCAGGTGCTGCACCAAGGGGAATACCACAGCCTGTCCGGCCACCAGGCCGGTTCCCTCCTCACAGATTTTCTTCTTTCCGCCCTGGAAGATCACCAGACTTCTTCCCTCCCCTCCCTGGTGATCAAAAGCATCGTCACCACCAGCCTGGCCGCGGCCATTGCCCAAAGCCATAGCGCCCAGTGCATCGACACCTTCACCGGCTTTAAAAACATGGCTCCCCTGGCCTGCCAGCTGGAGCAGGAAGGAAAAGGCCGGTGCGCCATTGCATTTGAAGAGGCCATCGGCTGCATGATCGGCTCTCACTGCCGGGACAAAGACGGCCTGGCCGCCGCCTTGGCATTCTGCCATCTGACCGCCTGTCTCCTGAGTAAAGGGCAATCGCCTCTGGACCGGCTGGAACAGCTTTTCGCCGCCTTTGGCTGCTATCTGGAGGATGCCATCTCTCTATCCTGTTCCGGCGAAAACGCCCAGGCCCGCATGGCTCAGACCATGGAGCAGCTGCGGCAGCATCCACCCCGTCTTCTCGGTTCTTTGCCGGTGTGCTGCTGGCGGGATTACAAAAGCGGACTTTATCATTCTATGACGGAAAATGAAGCAAAACCCCTTTCCCTCCGGGGCGCCGATATGGTATACTATGAATTGGCCGGCGGAGCCGCTTTGGCCATTCGCCCTTCGGGCACCGAGCCCAAGATCAAATGTTATCTGCTGGCTCACAGCCACAGCCGGGCTCAGACCATGGAGCAGCTGAATTCACTGCGTCAGGCCGTGCCCCTGCTTTTAAACAAAGACCAGGCCCCCGTATAATCCCGGCGGCCTTAGAAAAGGTGGTTATTTATGCGCAAAATTACTGTCCAGGCCAAAGAGCCGGAGAAAAAACATTCCAAATTGGTATTTCTGATCCCGCTGGTGGTCATTCTTCTGCTGGTGGCTGCCGCTGTGGTCTTTCTGATCCTTCCCTCTGTGCGGGGAGAGCAATCCAATCCGCAGAAACTGCTGCAAAAATACTATCATAACCTGTACGCCGGCGATCTGAATGAGCTTTCTTCCTGTATGCCGGAAGAGCTGCGGGATGCTTTTGAGCAAGTGAGCACCATGGGCGGCGTCAGCAGCAGCATTTATCTGTCTTATCGCCAGGAAATGCAGGAAGAACTGGGCGAGAATCTCCAGGTGGAAGTAACCGTCAACCAGAGCGAAAACGCCGGATCGGAAAAGCTGAAGTCGGTGCAGGACGATTTCCCCAAGGCGGCCACTGTTAACCTGGTAGACTTTGATGTGAAGATCACCGGGGATAATGGAAGCAAAACCATGACCGGCTCTACTTATGTGACCCAGATCGGCGGTCAGTGGTACTTCACCACCTACAACCTGCTGGTCAGTGAAAAATAATTACAACCTAAATACTAAAAAAAACGGAGAACCCTTTGGGCTCTCCGTTTTTTTAATCTCTGGGGCGAACTTTCCGCCAATCATAGGGCAGCAGTTCTTCCAACCGCATTATTTTATCTTTTTCCACCAGCACCTGGGCTTTTTCATTTTCCGGCCCCAGCTGCATCAAAAACTGGCGGCATCTTCCGCAGGGAGGTACCACATCCCCTTTGTCGTCTACCGCTGCCACAGCGATGATCTCACATTCGCCGGCTGTCACCATGGCAGCCGCTGCCGCGTGCTCGGCACAAAACCCCATGGAGCAAGCTGTATCAATATTGACGCCGGTATAGATCTTCCCGCTTTTGGTCAGGATGGCCGCTCCCACGCTGCCGGCTTCGGTATAAGGGGTCAGAACCCGATGTCCCGCCACCTGACGGGCCTTCTCATAGAGCAAAGAGAAATCGATCTTCATCTTGTTTCTCCCTCCTTTTATTCAGTATACCATTGTTTTCTCCTGGCGAAAAGGGATTCTTGACCCATATGGAGAAAAATGATACCATCAAAGCATGAAAAGGAGGAAAATCCCATGGAACTTGTCGTTGCACTGCTTCAGCTTCTGCCCACCGGCACATTGGAAGGAAACCTGGAAAAAGGACTTTCTGCCTGCCGGAAAGCCCGGAGCATGGGGGCCGATGTGGCTCTCTTCCCTGAAATGTGGAGCACCGGATATCAGTTCCCTCCCCAGGGAAACGGACCGGCCATTCCCAAAGACCATATTTTTCTCCAGACTTTCCAGAGCTTAGCGAATGAGCTTTCCATGGCCATCGGGATCACCTACCTGGAAGAGTTCTCTCCCCTTCCCCGCAACAGTTTTGCCCTCTTTGACTTCCAGGGCCGGAGGGTTCTGGATTACGCCAAGGTGCACACCTGTGATTTTGGGGAAGAATGTGCCCTGACCCCTGGGGATTCTTTTCCCGTGACCACTCTGGAAACACCCAAAGGCCCCGTGCAAGTGGGATGCATGATCTGCTATGATCGGGAATTTCCCGAAAGCGCCCGTCTTCTGATGCTGGGCGGCGCTGAAATCATTCTGACCCCCAATGCCTGCCCCATGGAGATCAACCGCATTTCCCAGCTGCGAGGCCGGGCCTATGAAAATATGCTGGGGATCGCCACAGTGAACTATCCCATGGGACATCCGGACTGCAACGGCCATTCCACCGCCTTTGACGGCATGGCCTACCTGGAGCGGGAAAATGGTCAGGTAGAGGGCCGGGATACTCTGGTGGTGGAGGCCGGAGAAGGCGAAGGCATCTATCTGGCCCCCTTCCCCTTGGATCAGATACGCCAATACCGGGAAGCCGAAGTACACGGCAACGCCTACCGCCGTCCCAGCTTATATCAGGCTCTGACTTCCCCCAAGGTTTCCCCGCCCTTTGTGCGCAAAGACGCCCGGCGATAAACAAAAAGACGCTTTCACATGAAAGCGTCTTTTTTCTTTGAGAAAATAAAATAAGGGATTGTCCCGATGGCATCATGCTCGGGACAATCCCTTCCTGGCTTTTCTGCTAAAAGAATCAGATCAGCTCGATAATGGCCATCTCCGCGCCGTCGCCTCTTCTGGGCCCGATGCGGGTGATGCGCACATAACCGCCGTTGCGGTCCTGATATTTGGGAGCGATTTCGTCAAAGGTCTTCTTGACGACGGCTTCCTTGGTGATAAAGGCAAAAGCCTGGCGCTTGGCAGCCAGAGTGTTCTTCTTGCCCAGTGTGATCATCTTTTCGGCCAGAGGTCTCACCTCTTTGGCGCGAGTGACGGTGGTCTCGATCTTTCCGTTCTCCAGCAGATAAGTGACCATGGCGCGCAGCATAGCCTTGCGGTGGTCGGTGGGTCTGCCGAGTTTGCGGGTTCCTGGCATAATTTTACCTCCTTATATGCTCCGCCCCAAAGCCACAAGGCTTTGGAGGGGGCGGTCTCCCGACATCGGGGCGGAAGGCCCCGATGCCGGCGCTGTCGATCAGTTATTGTCGCCGGAGCTGAGCTTCAGGCCCATATCATCCAGCTTTTTGATGACCTCTTCCAGGGACTTGCGGCCCAGGTTGCGCACTTTCATCATATCTTCTTCCGAAGTATTGATCAGGTCGGCAACGGTGTTGATGCCGGTGCGCTTGAGACAGTTGAAGGAACGGACCGACAGATCCAGCTCTTCAATGGTCATCTCCAGCACTTTATCCTGGGTGGTTTCGCTCTTTTCCACCACCGTTGTCTTGCTGCCGATCTCATCGGAGAGATCCACAAACAGGCTCAGATGGTCTGTGAGGATCTTGGCAGCCAGCGAAACCGCGTCCCGGGCGGCAATGGTCCGGTCAGTCCATACTTCCAGTGTCAGCCGGTCATAGTCGGTCATATCGCCCACGCGGGCGTTTTCCACCACATAATTGACCTTATAGACGGGAGTATAGAGGGAATCCACCGGGATCAGGCCGATCACCGGCTGGGCGGGCTTATTGCGCTCGGCCAGGGCATAGCCGCGGCCGTGATTGAGGGTCAGCTCCATGGTGAATTTGGCGTCGGGCATCAGCGTGCAGATGGGATGATCCGGGTTGAGGATCTCCACATCGCTGTCGCAGCGGATGTCGCCGGCTGTCACCAGCCCCGGGTTGGAACTTTCGATGTAAACGGTCTTTTCGCCTTCGCTGTGCAGCTTGGCGATAATGCCTTTCACATTCAAAACGATCTCTGTCACATCTTCTTTGACGCCCGGGATCGTGGAAAACTCATGCTGCACCCCATCGATTTTGATGGTGGTCACGGCTGTGCCGGGCAGCGAGGAGAGCAATATACGGCGGAGCGAGTTGCCGAGGGTGGTGCCATACCCCCGCTCCAGAGGCTCCACGACGAATTTGCCGTAAGAACCGTCCTCCAGAGAATCGGCGCACTCAATGCGGGGCTTTTCAATCGCTATCATCAGAATACCCTCCTATCGTTAAAGTTGCCTGTGTGATTGTCAATGAGGGTTCGGGTTATTTGGAGTACAATTCCACGATCAGGTGTTCCTGCACGGGCAGATCGATCTCGTCCCGGTTGGGCAGGTTCACAACAGTAGCGGTACCCTTGGCCCGGTCAACGCTCAGCCAGTTCAGAGCGGGCTTGGAGCTGTTGGCCTCAATGACAGCCTTGAACTTGTCCAGGCTCATGCTCTTCTCACGGATGGCGACCACATCGCCGGCCTTGAGCAGATAGGAAGGAATGTTGACCTTCTTGCCATTGACGGTGAAATGGGAATGCTTCACCAGCTGGCGGGCTTCGGGACGGCTCATAGCAAAGCCGGCGCGATAGACCACATTGTCCAGACGGCTTTCCAGGATCTTCAGCAGGTTCTCACCGGTCATGCCCTGCTTCTTGGTAGCCAGCTCGAAATAGCCCTCGAACTGGCCTTCCAGGATGCCATAGTACTTTCTGGCCTTCTGCTTCTCCCGCAGCTGCATGCCATACTCGCTCAGCTTCCGGTTACGGCCCTGGCCGTGCTGGCCGGGGGCATAGGCCCGGCGGGCCAGAGCGCATTTATCGCTATAACATCTGTCGCCCTTCAGAAAGAGTTTCTCGCCCTCTCTGCGGCAAATGCGGCAGGTTGCGTCTGTATATCTCGCCATTGATCAAAACACCTCCGATTAAACTCTTCTTCTCTTGGGCGGGCGGCAGCCGTTGTGGGGGATGGGAGTCACGTCCTTGATCATGGTGACTTCCAGACCCACGGCCTGCAGGGCA
>JAHZHY010000096.1 GCA_019420045.1 Clostridiales bacterium | reverse complement strand
GGTCAAAGGCCTACGCAGCCTTTGCCTGTGCATTTTATCATACCATCCCCCATAAAAAAACACAAGCGGGGTGTCCCCGCCGCCATACCTCTCCCAGGCGGGGTGCGAAAATCGGGCGGAGTGCTCCATGTGTGGCGAGCCACCCATGGAAGGGGCTTTGGTGCTGTCTTAGCCCGGGCCGGGTGTCTGCACCCTGGTGGACGCAGCCGTCCCTGGCTCTAGTGTAAAACGGAAACGCCTTTTTGACCGATGGCTTTCCCCAGTGAAAACAGGTTTTCCAGAAGCTCCGGGTTACGGCTCTGATAAAAGTCCTCCCATTCCGTTTCCCACTGGCCCTCGATGTTTTTCAGCTTCCACACCTTCACCTGAGGTCGCTCCGCCCCGATCAAGGACAGCGCCCAGGCGTCCTTTCCCTGGCGCATCACAAAACGGGTGGGGAAATACATCTGTCCCACTTCGGTCATCCGATGGGGCCAGGTACCCATGGAGGGATACAGATCCAGCAGATCGTCATACCGAAGATCTTCCGCCAGCGCCCGGATGGTGCCCTGGGCCGCTTTCCCCGAAACCGGCACGGTGATTCCTCTGTCCACATAGACATACTGGGTTTCCCGGAAGGTGGAAAGCCCCAGCTTTTCCGTGGGGCCGCCTTCTGCCCAGGAAAACAGGCCCACCACTCCCAGAATCACCGCAGTCAGCAGTACAAGACGCACAAAAAACCGCTTGCCGATATAGCGGATCATTTGAAACCCCTTCTTTTCTCTGTTTCAGCTTTTTGCTTCACTCTTTCAGGAAATCGGATCTTCCCCATAACGCTGCCGGTATTCCTCAGCAAAGTGTTTCCAAGCCTCCCACTGGGGATTTCCCGGCTGCTTTTGTTCCTCCGGCACGCCCCGCAAAAGAAGCAGCAACAGTTGAAGCCGGGGGCTGTTGCTATAAGTATAGCCGGTTTCCTGCCCGATCAGGGCATACACCTGCTCATCAAAGGGGCAGGCCCCTTCCGGAAGCCGGCTCATCTCCAGCGGCACTGCATCCCGCTCCTCTTCATAAAAAGGGGCGCTTTGCTCTCCCTGGGGAAGACGATAGGCCAAAAAGGCGCCCTCTTTCTTCCCACAGGCGAAAAAACTGTTGTCCTCCTGGGTGCTGCGGAAAAATCCGTCCAGACTACCGTAATCCACCGGCTGCGCTCCCCAGGTTTCTTCCAACCAGCGGGCCAGCTCCTGCGGCGAATGTTCTCTGTTGTCCACAGGCACCACCCCCTTCTTTGTTGCCTCTATTCTATCTGCTTTTCTCGTTTTTGTAAATATCAGGATATCCCCCATCAAGGATGGAAACACATTCCTTTCCTTGCATTGACATCCATTTTTATCCGGTGCTATACTTATTATAATATGAGAAAAGAGAGGTGTCCCTGATGAAAAAACGCGTCCTTTCCCTCCTTCTGGTCCTGTGCCTTTCTCTGGGACTTCTGCCTGCCGGCGCTCTGGCCGCAGGCACCCAGACCGTCAAAACGGCTGTGACCGTGGATTACGGCGCCGCCATAGAAGCGGTGGAATATCTCAACCAGCTCCGCCGGGAGGCGGGCCTTCCGGATCTGGTGATGGACGAAAATCTGGTGAAATCGGCCATCACCCGGGCCAGTGAATGTTCTGTTTATTACAGCCACACCCGGCCCTCCGGAGAAGGCTACCCCACCGCCTGTCCTTCGGACAGCCGATATCCAAGCAGCACTTACAGCGAAAACATCCTCTGGGGAACCGCCAAGGTCTCTCCCCAGCGGGCCACCCAGACCTGGAGAGACTCCCCCCTCCACTACGCCAATATGATGAACAAAAACCACCGCTCGGTGGGCATCGCCTGCGTCTATGCCCGGGACGGCAAAAGCTACTGGGTGCAGACCTTCTCTTCGGCCACAGCCCAAGTGGACCCCAATCCCCTCACCGGCACGGCCAACCTCACTTTTTCCGTGCCCGTCTCTCCGGAGATGATCACTCCTCATGTGGAGAATTCTTCCTACACCGTCCAGATGCATGAGCCCCAGGATGTGTTTGTTTTCAATGACAAAAGCCCTGTTGTGCCCGACATCCTCCGCTCCGCAGACGAAAGCGTGGTCAAGGTGAGCCTGGCGGATACCGCTGTGCGCCTCACCGCTGTGGGCCCTGGCTCCACCACCGTCACTGTGGGCTTTGGCGGCAAAACCATCACTTTGTCGGTCACCGTCCCCGAATTCAACAACCTTGAGGAGATCGTCCTGACAGAGCCTGCCGGCGGCTTCAATCTGAAAGTGGGAGAAAGCCTGACCACCCGGGTGAAATTCCTGCCGGAGGGCGTTCCCTCCGTCCCGGTTACCTGGAGCGTGGATTATCCTGAGCGGGTCTCCCTTTCCACCCAGGGTTCCAGCTGCACGGTCACGGCCAAAAAACCCACCGGCGTCACGCTGACGGCCACCGTCATTCACCCCAATACCGGCGTACGGCTGCAGGCCTATGTCCGCATTTCCATCCAGAAGGCCGACCCGGTGGTCACCGATCCCACCAGCGTTACCATTTCTCCCTCCCCCGTCTTTCTGAAGGTGGGTGGAAAAGCCTCCCTCTCCGCCTGGGTCACCCCTTCCACAGCCAGCCAGGCAGTGACCTGGCGCAGCAGCAACACGAGTGTGGCCACCGTCACCCAGAGCGGCCAGGTCACGGCTGTGGGTGAAGGCGTCGCCACCATTTACGCCACCACCGCCGACGGCAAGGCCTCCGGTTCCTGCCGTGTCACCGTGTCGAAGTCCTCTCAGGGGCCCCACAGCTTCACCGATGTGTCCCAAAGCGACTATTTCTATGACGCCGTCATGTGGTGCGCCGACCAGGGCCTGCTGGATGACGCCGGCAATACCGTAGGTGTCTACACCCCCTGCACCCGTGCAGAAATGGTATACCATCTGTGGCAGCTGGCCGGCTCTCCCGAGCCCATCACCTCCATCAATGCCTTTTCCGATCTTTCCTCCCTGTCCACCCAGGAGCGGAAAGCCATTCGCTGGGCCGTGGAGGAAAACATCACCAACGGCACCAGCATCACCACCTTCTCCCCCAGTATGGTGCTTACCCGGGCCCAGGTGGTCACCTTCCTCTATCGAGTGGCCGGCCGTCCCAGCGTGGCCGGGTCTGCCGGATTCTCTGATGTGCCCCAGGGCAACTGGTTTGCCAACGCCGCCGTGTGGGCGGTGAAGGAGGGCATCACCACCGGAACCACGGCTACCACCTTTACTCCCGACCGCACCTGTGTCCGTTCGGAAGTGTTCACCTTCCTCTATCGGTACTACAACTGATGCTTTCCATCCCCGAAGCTGCGGCTTCGGGGATTTTTTTGTCTGAAAAAGGTGGAAACCGCAGCAAATTCTTAGAAAACTCTGAACTTTTGGTCAAAGGATTGGCATCTTCCCTGTTTTCTGGTATAATAGCGGAGCTTACGAAAAAAAAAGAAAGGCTTTCCGGCAACTTTTTGCCGGAGAAACCCGTCTAAAAAAAGACAGTCCGGAAACAGGCTCCCATGAGCCGCTTGCCAAAGGAGGCTTTTTTCAGAAAATGGCACAAGGAAAACGAGTAGTACGAAAAAAACGCCGTCACCGCCATCGGGGCCGAGTGCTTTTCTGCTGGCTGCTGATTTTGCTGGGCCTGGGAGGCGTTGGTTTTTATTTTTGGAGGATGATGAACTCCTATGATTATAATCCCCTGGACGACAGCGACCTGGGCATTGTGCAGACCCAGCAGCCGGTGAGCGACAAGATCACAAACATCGCCCTATTCGGCGTGGACTCCCGTGCCGGGGAAAATTCCCGGTCCGACGCCATGATCATCCTATCAGTAGATCCCAAGCGGGGAAAGGTCAAGATGTCCTCCCTGATGCGTGACGCCTATGTGGAGATCGACGATCACGGCAAAACCAAGCTATGCCACGCCTATGCCTATGGTGGACCGAAACTGGCCATCAAAACCATCAACCAGAACTTTCAGATGGACATCAGCGAATACGCCACCGTCAATTTTAACCAGATGGCCGATATCATCGATGCCATCGGCGGCGTGGAGCTGGAGGTCTCCGAGGCCGAAATGGACGAGGCCAACGACGCACTGTGGGAGTATTGTGTGTTCAACGACCTGATCTGGGACGATTACAAATTCACCGAGCCGGGCCTTCAGACCCTGAACGGTCCCCAGGCTGTGGCCTATGGGCGCATCCGCAAAGGCGCCACCGGCGGCGACGCAGCCCGCACCAGCCGCCAGCAGGAGATCCTGGAAAAGATGATGGAAAAGGTGATGGATATGAGCATTGTGAAATATCCCTCCCTGGCCGCCAAACTCCTGCCCATGGTGGAAACCAGCCTGTCCTCCAAGGAAATCCTCTCTCTGGCCACCCAGGTGCTCTCCGGCGGCAAACCGGATATCGAACGGGCCACCTTCCCCTGCGAGGGCGAATGGTCGGAAAAACGCACCTCCAGCGGCCTTTCCGTGGTGGCCTATGAAGATGAGCTGGCGGTAAAGCGCCTGCACGCATTCATCTATGACGATCTTTCCATCGAAGAACAGAAAGCCCAGGAGCAATCCTCCGGCGGCACAGACACCGATATGGATGCTGATACCGATACACCATAACACAAAAACACCGCAAGATGTTTCTTGCGGTGTTTTTTCTTGTTTCCAACAAGCCTTTCTCACAACAGGCTCAACCCATAACCCATTGACATCCCCCTGGAGAAACGATAAAACATACAGAAGAATACAATTTTTGAAAAATCTTTCTATTTTCATTTAGTATTTGCTTCGAAAAAAGTAGTATATAGGTAAAAGGGAAAGGAGGAAGCTATATGATGCATGACGAAAAAATCATCGACCTATTTTTCGCGCGATCCCAGCAGGCCATATGCGAACTGGACATGAAGTACGGGAAAATCTGCCACACGCTCTCCTACCACATCGTGAACAATGAACAGGATGCGGAGGAATGCGTCAATGACGCTTACCTGGGCGCATGGAACACCATTCCTCCCACACACCCCAATCCACTGCTTTCTTATATTGTGAAAATCGTTCGAAACATCTCGCTCAAACTTTACTGGAAAAAGGAAGCTGCCAAACGAAACAGCATCTACACCATTGCTATGGAGGAAATGGAACCCTATATCGCCGATCTGAAAACCGTTGAGGACGAAGTGGAAGCCAGAGAGCTGGCCCGCATGATCCAGAGCTTTTTAGATACCTTGACCTTGAAGGAGCGGGTTATTTTCATGCGCCGCTACGCTTATATGGATACCTATGGGGATATCGCCAAGCGCGTGGGAATATCTGAAAAGAATGTATCCGTCCGGCTCTCCCTCATTCGCCAAAAAATGAGAAAGTACTTAATGGAAAGAGAGGTGTCTTTATGAATACCCGGAAATTTTCGGACGCAATCAGCGAAATTGATGACAAATACTATGAAGAAGCTGCAAATTACCAATCCAGGCGCAAGAAAAATACTTGGATCGCCTGTGGAAGTATCGCTGCTATGCTTGCCATAATGGTATATGCAGGAACAAGATTCTTTCCACAGAAAGCGCCGGAAACCGCAGCAGAACGGCCCATGCTTACAATCTCGGAAAATGTAAGCGATGGAATGGGCTTTGAAAGCTATAGGGCTTACGATATTTCGGAGCTTGTCAATGCAAACCCCTGGAATGACTCTCTGGACATTTCTACACTCCCTGTTTATCATAATCCACTAACCTATGATGAAAATTTCATAGCCTCTGGAGCGGATTTTGATAAAATGCATGAACTTTTATTAGAAGTTGCCGACCGTTTGGGCCTTGATTCTGAGAAACTTGATATCACCGACGATGCTCCTGATAAAGAAACACGAAAAATGATAACAGAATCATTTGAAATAGCTGGAAAGAAGGTTCCGGAAGGCTATTTCAATCCAACCAAGCTGCTGGCTGAAGAAAATGGATTCCGAATTGAAGTGGACCAAACGATGACGGCCACCATCTTCTTTGATCCTGCACAATCACTTCCGGAAAAGTACCATTTTACATATCACTCTTCTTACGAAGATATTCTTTCCACAGCCGAATATCTGAAGCAGGAGTATAAAGATCTTATTGGCATCGACAACCCCCAAATAAATGTCTACGGCGGCAACTATAACGATCAGCTTGAGCAGACATATTCTATTGAATTTTTTGATGCAAATGGTAGTGAGACCGAACAAATTCTCAACTATAATTTCAACCGGATCGCCTTTTATTGTGACGATAGCGGAAATCTTTTTATGGTAAGAATCCATCAACCGGACTTGTCACAAAAGGCCGGAGACTACCCTATCATTACTTCAGAAAAAGCAGAGGAACTGCTAGCCAGCGGAAATTATATTACCAATGTGCCCGATGAAATGCCGGGATTGGAATATGTGAGCAAAGTAGAACTTGTCTATCACAGCGAAACATACGATACATACTTCATGCCTTATTACTGTTTCTATGTGGAATTGCCGGAAAAAGAAGAAGAAAATGGATTAAAGACCTATGACGCATATTATGTACCAGCAGTAAGAGGGGATTACATTTCCAACATGCCAACATGGAACGGGGATTTTAACTAGAACCAAAAAACACCGCAAGATGTTTCTTGCGGTGTTTTTTCTTTTCCACAGGCCTGTTGATCATATTTTCCCTATGGCAAATTCTGTTTGGGCTCTCCTCTTAACTTTTCCTTCCAGATGCCGATAACATAATAAAGGCTTTTTATTCCAGCACCTTGGAAGGAGCGACTCTGCATGAACATGACGGAAGTTTCCGGCCCCAATCGGGCTTATTACTATTTGGATCCCACAACCAAAAAATTGGAGCTTGGCACTTATGATGAATCTGCTGTCATGGAAAAGCTGCAGAAAAGAGCTGAGGAACTGAAACAGAATCCCGTAGGCCAAAACACATTGACCAACGAAGAGATTCAGGAACTGGCGAAAAAATTTGATCCACAGAACATGACACAGAAAGAATATGACAGCTTCATCCGCTATCTGGAAGAAAAAGGTGTCCTGAGTCAGCTGGAGAGCAGCGACATTGGCATGTCTGTTCGCTATATTATACCGGGGCTTTCTAAGTCCGTACATATCTGGACATCGTCATCCCATATAGGCACAGAGGTCAATACACTGGACGATGTAAACGGAAATGCACTCCTGTTTGCACAGGCCATGACCCGATGGAAGGCCCCCGGCAGCAGCGTACAGATCAAGCAAGGTGCTTATGCCAAAGTGCTGGGAATTCTGGATCAAATGAATACCGCCAGAGCTTCGACGGGAAGTATCCGGCCTTCATCACCCCTGATCGGAGACCTGAGCAGCTTTCAGTTGGCCATGGACCATATCAAAAATCAGCGCATCCAAGTTGTGTAGACCTTTTTCGTCATTTGCTTGATTTGCGTAATTATATACGATTTTTCCAAAAACAAAAACGCCGCAAGAACTATCTTGCGGCGTTTTTCTATGGCACCCCCAATAGGAATCGAACCTATAATTGCCCCTTAGGAGGGGGCTGTTATATCCATTTAACTATGGGGGCATAGCCCCGAAGGGCTTTATTAGTATATCAATTTTTCTCTTTCCTTGCAACCACAAATCCCCGCTTTTCCAGAGCTTTATCCTGGGTGCGGAAAGCCCACATATAGGCCAGTGTGATCAGGCACAGCAGGACGATCATGGCGGAAAAAGCCGGTTTATAGCTGTGGAGCACATCATAGGAGCCGCCCACCAGCACAGGACAGAGCATACCGCCGATGTTGGCAAAGGCGGAGATCATTCCCAGGATGCTGCCGAAATCCCGGTTGCCGTAGACGATCTGAGCGATAATGGGATGGGCCACATTGCCAAAGGCCCCGCCCAGACCGGTGCCCAGCACGATCAGTCCGATGCCCGGCATAGCAGGCGCCATCAACGCCCCGGCCAGAGCCACACCGGCGGAAATATGGGCCACCACTGTGGCCTTTTCCGCCCCCAGTTTGTCATAGAGCCAGCCCAATGCCAGCTTGCCGATGGCCAGGGCACCCATGCCGCAAGAGGCCACCGAGGCGGCAAAAGTGGGGGAATATCCCACATCGCTGACATGGGGAGCGGTATTCTGCATCAGACCGCTGGTGCAGATGGTATTGAGGGCCGCACAGATGCAGATCACCCAGAATTGGGGCGTGCGCACCGCCTGGCGATAGTAAACACCCTGTTTTTCCACCTGGCTGAAGTCTTCTTTCTCGTCGCCGGTTTCTCCATAGGGAAGCAGCCCCTTGTCCGCAGGCCGGGTGCGGATGATGAAAAAGCACACCGGTACCACCAGCAGAAAGATCATCACTGCCAGGATCTGATAGGCTGTGCGCCATCCATAATGGATGATCAGCTGGCTGGCCAGAGGATTGCAGATCATGCCGCCCACGCCGCTGCCCATAAATGCCATACCCACGGCAAAACCCCGACGGGTGTGGAACCAGTTGTTGATGAGCATGGACAGGGCCACCGTGGTGATCATGCCCTCGGCTACGCCGGTGACCAGCGCCGCTCCATAAAACATGGGGAGCGAACGGGCAAAAGAAAAGCAAAAATAGCCCCCTGCCATAAAAATACTGCTGATGCGCAAAGCCAGCGTCACATCCAGACGGGAAAAAATCCGTCCGCTGACCAGGGACATCACCATGAGGGATGCCGACAAAATGGTCTGGGTCAGCCCCATGCCCGCCCGGGAAAAGCCCATATCTTCACACACCGGCTTGATAAAGACCCCCATACAGTTGTTGATGGCCCCATAGCTCATGCCCATGATGATGAAGCAGCCGGCCACAATCAACCAACCATAAAAAATCTTGTTCTTCTTTCCCGCGTTGCTCATATCCTTCACTCCTGAGAGACGCCCTTGCCCCGGCGCCTTTGTCCCTGCTATTGTGCGGCAAAAACCCGCAGATGTCAACGGTAATTTGTCCAATATCTGAACTAAATATTTTCCTTTCCTCGTTGTTTTGTCCTATGCCCTGAATTTGGTATAAGTTCCTGTTTTTTAGGTAACAATGAATAAGGTGTTAAATTCTTTTTTTCCCAGAAAAAATAGTTGACAGAAGTGTTGTTTTAATATAAACTTCTAATTAGTAATTCTTCCTACGAAATGAGTGATCCCCATGAAACGCCGTACCATTCAGCGTGCGCTGGTGCTCTCGGCGGTGATGGAGCTAAACGATCATCCCACCGCGGAAGAGGTCTACCGCTACGCCGCACAACGAACCCCCACCATCAGCCGGGGCACGGTGTACCGCAACCTTTCCCAGCTGGCGGAAGAGGGGACCATCTCCCGTATTCCCGTGCCCAATGCCCCGGACCGGTTCGATTCGACCACCGCTCCCCACTATCACCTGGTCTGCCAGGAGTGCGGCCGGTTTGTGGACGCTCCAGTCCCCTATCAGGCAGCAATGGACAGACAAGTGGCTCAGGCCACCGGCTGGGAATGCGATTTTCACCACATCATCTTTCAAGGCCGATGCACCCGGTGCATCCACCATACACCCAATCATCAACCAAATGAACAGGAGGACACAATCATGAGCAAGTACAAGTGCACCATCTGCGGCTATGTTTACGACGAGGCTGAGGGCTACGAGGCCGGCGGCATCGCTCCCGGCACCAAGTGGGAAGATCTGCCCGAAGACTTCGTCTGCCCGCTGTGCTCCGTTGGCAAAGAGCTGTTTGAAAAGGAAGACTAATCGTCTTTTTCCAAAATAAATTCTCGAAGGAGGAGATTTTTATGAATCTGAAAGGTTCCAAGACCGAAGCCAATCTGATGGCCGCCTTCGCCGGCGAATCCCAGGCCCGCAACAAGTATACCTACTATGCTTCCGCCGCCAAGAAGGAAGGCTACAACCAGATCGCCGACATCTTCGAGGAGACCGCCGGCAACGAGAAAGAGCATGCGAAAATCTGGTTCAAGCTGCTCCATGACGGTTCCGTTCCCAAGACCGAGGAAAACCTGAAGGACGCCGCGGCCGGTGAACACTATGAGTGGACCGATATGTATGCCGGTTTTGCCAAGACCGCCAAGGAAGAGGGCTTCGACAAGATCGCTTTCCTCTTTGAGGAAGTGGGCAAGATCGAAAAAGAGCATGAAGAGCGCTATCAGAAGCTGCTGAACAACCTGACTCAGGGCAAGGTCTTTGAGCGGGAAGAGCCCCAGATGTGGGTCTGCGCCAACTGCGGCCATATCCACTACGGCAACAAGGCTCCTGAAAAGTGCCCCGTGTGTGACCATCCCATGGCTTATTTCAAGATCAAGGCCGAAAATTATTAATCTTCCAATTTGATTGAAAAAACGCCCTTTGGTGAAAACCAAAGGGCGTTTTTTTATCTTATATTACATTAAGTATTTATTTGCTTTTTCCTCGGCTGGTGACGGGAAGACGGTTGAGCACCTTGCCCTCTTCTTCAAAATAGAAAAAGTCATGCAGGTTCATGGTGGTGCAGCAGTGGCCGGGGATGAGCCGGATCTTGTCCCCCACATGGAAGGGATGTCCGGGGAAGGTAAAGGCGCTGTGCTCCTCGCTCATATTCACCGCAGCGCCAGGCAATGCGGGGCATACGGGATTCCCCTGATCCACACCCAGGGCCTTGACACCTGCATCGGTGACCACCAAATCGGGCCGGGTGCTCACCACCGTGGCCAGCACGGTGAGGGAGTTTTCAAAGCGCAGGCCCATCTGGCGATAGGTGGCATCCATAAACAGATAACTTCCCGCCTGCACTTCGGTATAGACGGTGTCCTCTTTCCGCAGCTCCACAGTGCCGGTGCTGGCGCCGCTGACCTCCTTCACCGGGATCTGCCATTTTTTCAGATCGGCCAGAAGGCTTTGCAGCTCGGTTTCGATCCGCTGGGCCTCCTCTGCCCGGCGGTTGCCGTCCATCTCATGGGACAGCTGACCGGCATAGGCCTGCACACCATCAAAGACCAGATGAGGACAGGCCATCACTTCCATGGCCAGATCCCGGAAAGCCTCATGGGTGGTGACGCCGCAGCGGCCCATGCCCACTTCATACTCCACCAGGCAGTGGATGGTGCTGCCTTCCATGGCAGCCGCCTGCTCCAGATCCCGGATATTCTGGCTCTGATCCACGCACACCGTGATACGGCATCCCTTGGCCAGATAGGCCACCCGGGCGATCCGGCTCTTTTCGGTGATCTGATTGGCGATCAGGATATCCTCGATGCCCGCCAGCGCCAGATCCTCCGCCTCAGCCACCTTGGCGCAGGTGATCCCTTTGGCTCCGGCCCGCACCTGGAGATGGGCGATGTCGGTGCTTTTGTGGGATTTATAGTGGGGGCGCAGGGCCACCTTCAACGGGGCCAGAAGCCGGGCCATTTTTTCCATATTGCTGTCAAACACCGGCCGGTTGATCAAAATCGCCGGGGTTTCCAAATGTTCTGCTCGCATCCCTTTTCCTCCTCTTGCCGCAAAACAGAAAAAGGGCGCGGCGAAAAGCCGCCGCGCCGCTTTTTATGAACGCTTAGTTCTTGGACTTGATGTACTCGTCGATGGACTTGGCAGCAGTCTTGCCAGCGCCCATAGCCAGAATAACGGTGGCAGCGCCGGTGACAGCGTCGCCGCCGGCATAGACGCCTTCCAGAGAAGTCTTGCCGTTTTCATCGGCGGAGATGCAGCCCTTCTTGTTGGTCTCCAGGCCGTTGGTGCTCTTCTTCAGGATGGGGTTGGGAGAAGTGCCCAGAGCCATGATGACGCAGTCCACATCCAGCACATAGTTGGATCCTTCCACAGGGATAGGACGGCGACGGCCGGAAGCATCGGGCTCGCCCAGTTCCATCTTGACAACT
This sequence comes from Clostridiales bacterium, assembly GCA_019420045.1. Lineage (GTDB taxonomy): Bacteria > Bacillota > Clostridia > Oscillospirales > Butyricicoccaceae > Pseudobutyricicoccus. The sequence goes on along the minus strand of JAHZHY010000096.1, from coordinate 12,466 downwards.
TCCATGCCGGTGACCCAGCCTTCTTCGTTGCCCAGGATCTTCACGGGGTTGTTCAGCACCTTGAAGTCGATGCCCTCTTCCATAGCGTGATGGACTTCTTCCTTACGGGCGGGCAGCTCTTCCAGGCCACGGCGATAGACGATGGACACATCGGCGCCCATACGCTTGGCGCAGCGAGCGGCGTCCATAGCCACATTGCCGCCGCCAACCACGGCCACTTTCTTGGCGTGGAAGATGGGGGTGTCGTGCTTGCCGTCGTAAGCCTTCATCAGGTTGATACGGGTCAGGTACTCGTTGGCGGAGAACACGCCGTTGAGGTTCTCGCCCTCGATGCCCATGAAGGAGGGCAGACCGGCGCCGGTGCCGATGAAGATGGCCTCATAGCCCTCTTCCTTCAGATCCTCGATGGAAACCGACTTGCCAACCACCACATTGGTCTGGATGTTGACGCCCATGGCCTCCAGGTTCTCCACTTCCTTGGCCACGATGGCCTTGGGCAGACGGAACTCAGGAATACCATAGATCAGAACGCCGCCGGCGGCATGGAAAGCCTCCAGCATGGTCACATCGTAGCCCATCTGCACCAGGTCGGAAGCGCAGGTCAGGCTGGCAGGGCCGGCGCCCAGGACAGCAACCTTATGGCCGTTGGAAGGAACCTTCTTGGGCTTTTCGGTGCTGTGCTCCATGTGCCAGTCGGCGCAGAAGCGCTCCAGACGGCCGATGGCAACGCTCTCGCCCTTGATGCCGCGGATGCACTTGCCTTCGCACTGGTTCTCCTGGGGGCAGACACGGCCGCAGATGGCAGGCAGAGTGGAGGTCTCGGCGATCTTCTGATAGCCTTCCTCGAACTTGCCCTCAGCCACCAGAGCGATGAACTGAGGAATCTGCACATTCACAGGGCAGCCGCTGACGCAGGGCATATTCTTGCAGCCCAAGCAACGATTGGCCTCTTCCACGGCCATCTCGGCGGTATAGCCCAGGGCCACTTCTTCAAAGTTCTTGTTTCTTACGTCGGGAGCCTGCTCCGGCATCTTTGTTTTTTCCAGGCTCATGTTCTTATTTGCCATTGTTCATACCCTCCATTCTGCAAGCGTGCTTTTCCCGAGCAGCAGCTTCCTGCTGGGAATACATTCTGGAACGACGGATGGTCTCGTCGAAATCCACCTTGTGGCCGTCGAAGTCCGGGCCGTCCACGCAAGCAAACTTGGTCTCGCCGTCCACAGTCAGGCGGCAGCCGCCGCACATGCCTGTGCCGTCGATCATAATGGGGTTCATGGAAACAATGGTGGGGATGTTGTACTTCTTGGTGAGGACGCAGACAAACTTCATCATCACCAGGGGGCCGATGGCGATGACGGCGTCATACTTCTCGCCGCCTTCGATCAGGGACTCCAGCTTGTTTGTGACAAAGCCCTTTTCGCCATAGGTGCCGTCGTCGGTCATCATGAACAGCTCATCGCAGCTTTCGCGCATCTGCTCTTCCAGCATGACGATCTCCTTGGTGCGGAAACCGGCGATCATGTGGACAGTGCCGCCGGCCTCATGGATGGCCTTGGCCTGAGGCCAGGCAATGGCGCAGCCCAGGCCGCCGCCGATAACGGCAACCTTCTTGCCCTTGAACTCTTCGGTCTCGGAGGGGTTGCCCAGAGGACCCACAAAGTCGTGGATGTACTCCCCTTCCTTCAGCTCAGCCAGCTCCATGGTGGTGGCGCCAACTGTCTGGAAGATGAGCGTGACAACGCCCGTTTCCCGATCATAATGTGCGATGGTCAGGGGGATGCGCTCGCCTTCCTCGTTGACTCTCAGGATGATGAACTGGCCGGGCAGGCACTTTTTGGCCACCATCGGCGCTTCCACATCCATCAGGACAACATTGCTGCTTAAGGTTTCCCTACGCAGAATCTTGTACATTCTCAATCACCTCATCTATTATATTTGCCTTATCTTTAAAACACACCCGCCCGGTTTCCCAGGCTGTGGGTTTTACAAAAATGAGAAGGGGCTGTGCCGGGGAAAAACCCCGGCGCCCGTTATTTAATAGCTGCCTTCACCGTCTGTAAAAAGCCGGCCCCGCACAGCGGGAGCGGGCCCCATGGCCGGTCACGCCAAGCCGGGAGCCCACGGCGCGGCAGCCGCGCCGGCTGTATCAAACAAAATAAAACCATCCGCCCTCCGGCGGTGGGGCCGATTGCAGCTTTTTCTTCACGCTGCGCTGGCGGGGCGTCAGCTCCCCATCCGGCTTTTCCAGAAGCTCCATGGCCCTGCGGCAGAACCACTCTTTTCCCTGAGGGCTTTCCCGCACCTGCCAGAAGACCTCCAGAGCCGGGCATCGGAACCGGAGAAATCCCCCTACCCTTGTCACCTTGACCCGCAGACGGGAGCTTTGGTACCTTCCAGGACTTCGGGCCAGAAAGGCGGCAGCCGCCTGTTCCCAGGGCTGGGAATGCCCGCAGCTGACACAGAAGAACCGCTCTCCCTGGCGGCCATTTCCCTGGCGGCGCTGGGCGCACACCGGGCATTTCTGATAAAGGCCGCTGCCTGCGATGGGCACAGGAGATGGCAGACCCAAAGCCGGGGCCCGCTGACAAAGGAGTTTTATCACAAACCGGTAATCCGCCAGGGAAAAGGAAGCTCCCGGCAGACCCTTGCTGCCCCTGGATGTGTTTTCCACCACCAGGAGGGCGCTGAGACGGCTTGCCAGGCGGCACACATCCCCAGCCAGACGGCAAAGGGCGTCTTTTCCCTCTCCCGCCGGTTCCATGTGCCAGAATTCCTCTTTTTCTCCATCCCAGGCGCACAGACACAGGCCCTTTTCCGTGCGTCCCACCCCCAAAGTGCAGGCGGGAGCGCAGGGCACCGGGTCCCGGTACCAGAGCCTGACAGACAGATAGTATGCGCCGTTTTTCTCAAAAAGCAGCGCGTTTTTGGGCACGGCCAATCCTTTTTCCACCTGGAGCAGGTGTTCTCTTTGCCATGGACCTGCATCCAGGGGCAACAGCAAATACCGCCGCTTGCCTCGTTTTTCCCGCAGGATCTCCCCGGTGTAGATATCGGTGAGGTAATCCTCCGAGGGGGCCCATTCCAAAGCACCTTGCCGGTTGAGCAGATAGACCTTGCCATAATACCTTCTGCCTTTTTCACCCCGGAGAATAGAATAATCCCTCCCTCCGGCGTAACGGCAAAAAGATACCGGTCTTAGCGTATCATATTTATCGAGATTTGTATAGATTTCTGAGGGGGAAAAATTGTCCCAATCTGACAAAATTCTCTCTAAATCTTCTTTTTCCGTCCGGCAGACAGGATAGGAACTCCGCTTTTCCCGTTTTTTCCGGGTCAGATATCCCCGTACAAGGCCCTGGGCATCCCGTTGCAAAGCGTCCTTGAAGGGCTGGGCCTCAAAGGCATCGGCCTTTTTCAGCACTTCCCGGGGGCAGAAAAACTGCTTTCCTTCCTTTTCCGCCTGACTGCTGTATGGGCGGCAGGCCCGCAAAATGGCTTCCAGGGCCATGGAATAGCGGCGCTGGGCTTCTTCCAGCACCTGACGCTTTTTCGCCGTGGGAGGCAGCAATTTGATGGTCACAGTGCGGTAAGACAATGAATTTCCTCCCCTCAGCAGTATTCCACATAGGCCCCTTTGTCCCATTGGGTCAGCCGGGCCAGAAGCTGCTGGGCCAGCAGGCTTTCCATCCCCATTCCCTTTCCCCGGCTCTGTGGCAGCAGAATGCGCACACTGGTGCATTGCCCGTCCAGCAAGGCTCCCAGCTGCCGGGCGTCCCGTTCTCCCTCTGTCCAGGGCTCTTCCCGGCCCAGAAAGGCCAGAGTGCGCCCCAGCAGATCGTCAGCCGGCCACCGGTAATTGACCCCCAGACTCCGGCCCTCTTTTTCCTTCTTTTCCACCAGAGCCACCGCTTTCCGGCCGGCTACCGCTTTGATCCCCTTGAAATGCTCCAGCGTGTGGAGCCACTTCTCCTCCCGCTCCTTGCCCGGAGGAACCCCCACGGCCAGAAGCAGGGGGCAGAGGGCCCGGGCCCGGCAAAAGAAAGCGGCGGGCTGGGGTCTTTCTTCCAGTCCCCGGCAAGCGGAGAAAAACAGCTCCTGCATATAGCGTGCGCTCTCCTTGCCGGTATATGCCTTCCCCAAAAAGGCAAGGGCCCCCTGACGGCCCCAGCTCAGGTCCTGCCCGCTTTTTCCTTCCACGGCCTCCCGGGAAAAGGCACAGCACAGCTCCCCGGGCTGGATCTTGTCCTCCCGCAGCAGTACCGGCTCTCCGGCCAGGGGAACCGGCCCGCCCCAGGGAATGCGGCTGTTTCCCTTGGCCACCAGGGACAAGGGGGGCATTTTCCATTCAACGCCCCGCAGATGCCCGCGCCCGTCCAGTTCCAACAGGGTAAAGCCATATTCCTCCCCCGCCTGACTGAGCAGCAGGGAGACGGCGGTACGCTGCAAGGATGCACCGCCTTGCAGCATGGCCCAGGCGGCGGCACAGGCAGCCGTAGCCACCGCTGAGGCGGCCATATCGGTTCCAGGGCAGGAGATAATGGCGGCCCGTACCCGGTCTCCCCGGCGGTTCACCCGGCAAACACAGCCACCCTGCTCTGTTTCCTGGCCGCCGCTGTATTCCAAAAAGAGCTTCACCGGCGTTTCTCTCCCTTCACCGCCTGTTCCATGCGCAAAAGGGCTGCTTTGGTCTCGCCGGTGGTCTCGCCCAGGAGCCTGGCCACCTGCTGCACCATGCGCATCTGCCTGTCCACCGCTTCCTGAGCCATGTGCAAGGTCTGCTCCCGCTTCTTTTCAAAGGCGGTGCGGTCCTCTTCCTCCCGGGTCACATCCCGCAAAAGGGCGATGGCATCCCCGCCGGGCATCTCCACAACCGACAGGCGCACCTGACGCTCGCCCCCTTTGACAAAGGCCGGGATATCGCTCACCGGCCACTCTTCCCGGGGCGGCAGTCCATCCTCCAAGAAGTCCTGCACCTCATGCCCCCGGGCTCCTTTTCCCCGGATGCCCAGCATCTCCATGGCCTTGTGGTTATATTCCAGCAGCTTTCCCTCAGGAGACAGGAGCAAAATGGCGCTGGGAGCATATTCGATGATCAGATTGGATATGGACTCGGCCTTTTCCCGCATATAGGGCAAGCACATGCGCACATCGGCCTTGCCCTGCCACACGGCCACGGCTTTATCCCGGCAAGTGGGATAACCGCAGGCGCCGCAGTTGAGCATGTCTTCTTTGGTCACCTTTCCCGTTTGGGCCAGAATAGCGGCGATTTCCTCTTACCGTGGCTGCCGCTCCTTCTTTTTCTGGGGATGGAACTGGGTGGTGAGGTCCACCTGAGCGCTTTCGCTCACCGAAGGCGCACCGGTGCTCTTTTTCCGGGCGGCAGACAACAGCCGCTCCTTCACCAGGATGGCCGGCGCCTTTTCCCGGGAGATCCCCGGGCCGTGGACGCAGGAGCCCAGACAGGTGTTCAGCTCCAGAAAATAGCCATGGATCCGTCCCTGCCGCACCGCTTCCAAAGTCTCCTTGCATCCTTCCACGCCGCTGACGGCATAGGTCTTGTACCCCTGGCGCTTGTTGGCTGGGATGGTGGCGATAATGCCGCCAGGGGAGGGGTACAGCCTGCTGAGAGGGGTGTGGGTCTCGGTGCACTGGGTGTCCTCTTCTCCAAAAGCCACGCCTTTTTCCGAAAGCAGCGTTTTCAGCTCTTCAAACAGCAGCACGGCGCTGAGGGCGGCGTTTTCCTGTTTCTCCCAATGTTTGGCAGGACAGGGGCCAATGAACACCGTTTTGATCCGGCTGCCGAACATACTGCGCAGCATTTTGCTGTGGGCCACCGCCGGGGAAACCACCGGGGCCAGCAGGGGCGTCAGTTCCGGATACTGCCGTTCCACCAGCAGCACCAAAGAGGGACAGCAGGTGGAGATGATGTTGTCCATCTCCCCTTTGGCCATGAGGCGCATATATTCCAGACTCACCCGGGCGGCCCCTGCGGCGGTTTCCTCCACCCCGGTGAAGCCCAGCTTTTTCAAAGCGGCGGAAAACTGGGGGAAAGTGACGCCCGGGAAAGCGGCCAGCCAGGAAGGAGCCACGCTGGCATAGACCTTGAGCCCCATGGACAGCATCCGGCGCACATTGGCAAGATCGCTCTGCACCTGCTGGGCTCCCTGGGGACAAACTTCCACACACCGGCCGCAGAGGATGCACTCCTCCGCCAGCACCCGGGCCTGGTCATCAGAAAAGGCAATGGCCCCTTGCGGGCAGGAACGGATGCACTTATAGCAGTTGCGGCAGTTGGCCTTCTGGGTGACGATCACCGGTTCCATATCCCTCTCTCCTTTCCCCTTCTTTTGTCGGTATTATACCATAGCTGCAAGTCCATGCAGACTTGCACGCCGCCAATGCGGCATAAAATCGGCTTTGCCGATTTTGGCTATGGTGTAACATCAACAGCAGTCGTTTTGTGAACAAAACGACTGAATACACAGTATCCTGCCGCACATGTGCGGCAACTGTTGATATTATATCATAAAAGGAGAAAAAAAGACAAAGGGCGGCAAAAGAAAAGGAAGGGCGCTCCCCTTCCTTTTCTTTCCTTTCCCGGTTTTCTGCGGGAAACACCATCATGCTGCAAAACCAGCCACCAGTTTTTCCCCTTCCGGCCAGTATTCTTCTCCTCGGATAAAAATCTGGAAGGCACGCCCCGCCTTACCGGGCTGATCCAGTGTCACCAGCTTCCAGACTTCCCCTACTTTTTCTCCCGTGTCCAGCCGTCCAATTTTTTCGCCTGCGCAGTAGATTTCCACACTCTCCTGCAAGGGCACGCCCAAATTCTGATTCCGGTGGGAACCCTGAAGACGAATGGCCCATTCTTCCTTTCCCGGCGGAACCAGCTCCACGCCCCACTCCGGGCTGGCCTCCTGGTTTTCGCTGGCTTCCCATACCTCCATGGGACGGCTCTCCCAACCAGAAGGACAGGCATAGTCAAATTGCCATTGCTGCCAGGCATAGTGCTGCTGCTCTTCTGGGGAAGAGGCGGTGGGCTCGATCTCCAGCACAGGCTTTTCTTTCTCCGGCTGCTGATCCAGCTCTTTTATTGGCTGCTCTGTTTGTTTTGCTTCCGGCGATGCCAGAGCCGAGGATTCCTCCGATCCTGTGGTATACAACACCCCAAAGGCCACAAGACACAGACAAATGGGAACAGCCGCTATCCACTTTCTCTTCATCGCCATCGGCTCCTTTCTTAGCAAACAAATCAACCACTCTTATTTTGCATTATTCTATCATCTGATCTTTTGTCTTTCAACCTTGGTGCATAAAAAAATAAGCCGCCGGGGGACAACGCATCCCCCGACGGCCTGTTTTATGCTATTACTTACTGCTGTTCAATCAGATGGCCGCATTTTTCAAAGAAAAAGTCCCGGGTGCCGGCGCCGGTGAGGCTGACGGTCTCCTGGTCGTCAATGCGCACCTTGACCCCTTCCACGCACTCACCGTCGCAGAACATCTGGGTCACTTCCACCTGGTCATGGAGGGAATATTCCTCCACCAGCTGCCGCAGGGTGAGGAGCACATTGTAAGAGCCCTTCACATGGCAGGCGCTTCCCACGCACACGCTGAATTTCATCTTTCTGCCGCCTTTCTCTTATTTGCCGTATTCCACATGGAGCAGCTCGTGGACCCGGCCCTTGAGCACCCCGTCATACAGGGAGGTGACGGCGTAGTTTTCCTCGGAACGCTTGATGGGGCTCATCCGGTCGGCCTGGTAGAGCCCTTCGCCCCGGCGTGCCTTGTCGGCCTTGGTGCCGAAGGGCTGACCTGCGCCGGAGACGCAGCCGCCAGGACAGGCCATAACTTCGATGAAGTCATAGTCCTTGTGGCCTTCCAGAATCCGGTCCAGCAAAGGCCGAGCATTGTTCAGGCCGCTGACGATGGCAATGCGCACTTTTTTGCCGCCGATTTCCACTTCGGTATGCTTGACCCCTTCCATGCCGCGCACGCCATTGAAGGCGATGGCCCGCAGGGCCGTGGTGGATTTGTCGTCGCTGAGACGGCGGATCACCGCTTCGGTGACGCCGCCGGTGACGCCGAAGATCACGCCTGCGCCGGTGGAGACGCCAAAGGGCATATCCACGCTTTCCGGTTCCAGATCGTCAAAGACGATGCCGGCCTGGCGGATCATGGCGATGAGTTCCTGGGTGGTGATGGCGTAATCCACATCGGGCACGCCGTTCCGCTTGAATTCATCCCGCTGCACCTCGAACTTTTTGGCAGTGCAGGGCATAATGGCCACCGACACAATCCGGCGGGTGGAGGGCTTCAGCTGCTCTTTCAGCACCGCGCCGAACATCTCCATGGGAGAGCGGCAGGTGGACACATGGGGCATCAGCTCGGGATAATGCTTTTCCACAAACTGCACCCAGGCCGGGCAGCAGGAGGTGAACAAGGGCAGATTTTCTCCCTTGGCCAGCCGCTCCGACAGCTCATTGGCCTCTTCCAGCACCGTCAGGTCAGCGCCGGTGGTGGTGTCATAAACCTCGTCAAAGCCCAGACGCCGCAGGGCAGCGGTGACCTTGCCCATGGCATTTTCCCCTTCGCCCAGGCCCATTTCGTGGCTGATGCCCACCCGAACCGCAGGGGCGATCTGCGCCACGCACTTGGTGTGGGGATCAGACAGCTCTGCCCACATCTTCTGGGTGTCGTTTTTCACCACAATGGCTCCGGTGGGACAGACGGCGGCACACTGGCCGCAGCCCACACAGGCACTGCTGGCAATGGGCTCGTCAAAGGCGGGCATCACCTTCATGCGGGCGCCCCGGCCGGAAAAGTCGATGGCGCCCACGCCCTGGATCTCTTCGCACATACGGACACAGTCGCCGCAGAGGATGCACTTGGCATTGTCCCGGCTGATGCACACCGAGGACTCGTCCCGCTCATGCTCCACCTGGCCGTCGCCAAAACGGATGTCCCGGATGCCGAATTGATGGGCCAGCTCCTGGAGCTTGCATTTGCCGCTTTTTTCGCAGGTGGTGCAGTCCCGGCAGTGGCTGGCAAGCAGCAGCTCCAGCACATTCTTCCGGTATTTCCGCAGCCGGGGGGTGTTGGTGTAGATCTCCATCCCCTCCCGGGGCGGAGTGGAGCAAGCCGCCTGGATGCTGCCCCGCTTGTCCTCCACCATGCACATCCGGCAGGCGCCATACACCGACAGCTCGGAATAATAGCAGAAGGTGGGCAGCTGGATACCAGCTTTGCGGATGACCGCCAGAATATTTTCTTCCCCTTCAATGGGCACGGGGATATTGTCTACCATCATAAATGCGCTCATGGTTTAGCCCTCCTTCACGGCGTGGAAACTGCACCCGTCAAAGCAGGCGCCGCACTTGATGCATTTGTCGGGATCGATGGTGAAGGGGCTGCGGATCTCCCCGGAGATGGCCCCCACAGGGCACATCCGGGCGCACTTGGAGCAGCCCTTGCACTCCTGGGGATCGATATAATAGCGCTTCAGCTTCTGGCAGTTGTGGGTGGGGCAGCGCTTTTCCTTCACATGGGCTTCGTATTCATCCCGGAAATACCGGATGGTGCTCACCACCGGCTGGGCCGCCGTTTTTCCCAGACCGCACAAAGCGGTGGCCGAAATGGTCTCGGCCAGCTCCAGCAGCAGGTCGATGTCCCCATCTTTTCCCTGTCCGGCCACGATCCGTTCCAGGATCTCCAGCATCCGCTTGGTGCCCTCCCGGCAGGGGACGCACTTGCCACAGCTTTCGTTCTGGGTGAAGTTCATAAAGAACCGGGCCACTTCCACCATACAGGTCTTGTTATCCATGACCACAAGGCCGCCGGAGCCGATCATAGCTCCCACCTTTTGCAGGGAATCGAAGTCCAGGGGCAGGTCCAGATGTTCCTTTGTCAGACAGCCGCCGGAGGGGCCGCCGATCTGCACCGCTTTGAACTCGGCGCCATCCCGCATGCCGCCGCCGATATCGAAGATGATCTCCCGCAGGGTGGTGCCCATGGGCACTTCGATCAGGCCGGTGTTCTGGATGTTGCCCGTCAGGGCAAAAGCCTTGGTGCCCGGGCTGCTTTCCGGGCCGATGGAGCGGTACCAGTCCGCCCCACGGGTGATGATATGGGGCACATTGGCCAATGTTTCCACATTGTTGAGCACGGTGGGCTTGTCAAACAGGCCACGCTCCACAGTGCGGGGCGGCTTGACCCGGGGCATACCCCGGCGGCCCTCGATGGAGGCGGTGAGGGCGCTGCCTTCGCCGCAGACAAAAGCACCGGCACCCCGGCTGATGTGGATATCAAAATCAAAGCCGCTTCCCAGGATGTTTTCTCCCAGCAGCCCCAGCTCTCTGGCCTGACGGATGGCGCCGTCCAGACGGCTGACCGCCATGGGGTATTCAGCCCGGACATAAATATAGCCCTGGCTGGCCCCGCAGGCCACGCCGGCGATCATCATGCCTTCCAGCAGCCGGTGGGGGTCACCCTCCATCACCGACCGGTCCATAAAGGCGCCCGGGTCTCCTTCGTCGCCGTTGCAGACGATGTACTTGGGAGTGGCTTTCTGCGCACGCACCTGGGCCCATTTCCGCCCGGTGGGGAATCCTCCGCCGCCACGGCCCCGCAGATTGGATTTCTGGATCTCGTCCACGATCTCCTGGCCGTCCATGTCAAACAAAGCCTTTTCAAAGGCCTTATAGCCGCCGATGGCGATGTATTCCTGAATGGAGGTGGCGTCGATGTGGCCGCAGTGCTCCAGCACGGTACGGGTCTGCTTTTTGTAGAAGGGGATCTCCTCCTGGGTCTTGTAGATTTCCCCGTTCATCTTATAGCACAGCCGGTCGATGGGCTCGCCGCCCAGGACGGTCTTTTCGATGATCTCCTGGCAGTCGTCCTTTTTTACCTTAATATACAGCCAGCCCTGGGGCTCGATGCGCACCAGAGGGCCCATTTCACAAAAGCCGTGGCAGCCGCTGCGCTTGACGCCCACATCGTCCCCATGAGGCTCATGGGCCAGGTCCACCTGACAGTGGATTCCTTTTTCCTGCAAAAGCTCCACCAGACGGGCATAGATATCCAGGGAACCGCCGGCCACGCAGCCGGTACCGGCACACACCAGGATCTTCTTCACCTGGGAGGCAAAGCGGCCTTCCAGTGTCTGGCGCAGGGAAGAAAGCTCTTCTCTTGTTTTCAGCATGCCGTCCCCTCCTTTTTCAGTTCATCCAACAATTCCACCGCTTTTTCCGGCGTCATGGAGGGATAGACTTTGTCGTTGACGGTGCAGGCCGGGGCCAGACCGCAGGCTCCCAGACAGGAGACGGTCTCCACGGTAAAGAGCATATCGTCGGTGGTGATCTTCTGGGAGGAAAGGCCCAGAGTTTCCCGCATCTTTTCCAGAATGGGGATGCTTTTGCGCACATGGCAGGCGGTGCCGTCGCAGATCTTGATCACATATTTCCCCTTGGGTTCCAGGGAAAAATTCTCATAAAAAGTGGCCACGCTGTAAATTTTCGCGGCGCTCATCTGTAATTTTCTCGCCAGGTAGGGAAAAATTTCCCGGGGCAGATACCGGTATTCCCCCTGAATATCCTGCAAAATGGCAATGACATTGCTGGCCTGGGCTCCGTGATGATCCAGTATGCGGTCGATCACGGCAAAATCCACTCCATTGTTCATGGGCGCATCCCCTCCAAAAAAAATCTGTTCTGATTTCAGTGTAGCCGACCCTCCGGCAGATTGCAATGATATTTTTTTAACGATACTTTCCAAATACAAAAATATTTTTTTATTTAATACGGTTTTTATTTTTTCTTATTTATACCGTATTAAATATATTCACCCCCTGGCCGCCATTTTCTCCGGGAATGAATTTTTCTTGCCTCCGCTCTGTCGATTTGCTACACTGAAATGGCAGAACGGGTTTTCCCGGTCAGCTGCATCCTATTTCCAGTTCATGCGCAGATGCTTTTTCTCTGCGCCGGGAGTTCCCATAACCTCCCGTTTCATTTCCGCAGCGCTGTTTTTTTGCTCCCTGTTTCTCTCCTGCTTCCTCATAAAATTTCAAATGGCGCTGCATCTTGTCTCCTCTTTGCGGAAAGTCCGCCCATTTTGGGCGGCTTTTTGCTTCTTTTTTAACAATCCTTGTCCTTTTCCCCTTTTTATGTTATACTTCTCTTCAGTACGCCGCCCACTTTCCCTGTGAAAGAGCGGCGCCCGGCATACGCATCCCCCTTTCTTGCGGCGGCCTTGGGCCGTCTCTTTTTTTGTGTCCGCCTTTTTCCGGCATTACCGGATGGAATTATATTTTATCGCAAAGGAAGTGCATTTGATGGAAGAAACTCGCGAAAACAAAATGGGCAACACGCCCATGCTCCGGCTGATCGTCTCCATGTCTCTGCCGGCTATTTTCTCCATGCTTGTCCAGTCCCTCTATAATATCGTGGACAGCTATTTCGTTTCGAAA
>JAHZHY010000095.1:10690-12827 GCA_019420045.1 Clostridiales bacterium | reverse complement strand
TCGATGCACTTGCCCTTGTATTCGTCGATGGGCTTGCCATAAAGGCGGCCTTCGGGACGATAACGGTAGGCATAAATGCGGCCGCGGGTCTTCAGCTCCTCCAGAAATTCGGGAGCCAGTTTTTCGTGCAGCTCTTCGGGCACATAACGCAGCGCGTTCATCAGGGCCAGCTTGGTCTGGGCCTCGGTGAGACGATAGCCGCGGTCAGGGGCCCGGCGGATGCCTTCTACAAAAGCGGGATATTCCGGCAAGGTGGCATCCAGCTTGATCTGCATGGCCTGGCCGATCTCTTTGTTGCTCAGCATGGGTGTTCCTCCTTATTTCAGTGCGCCGATGGTTTCTTCCACCAGCTCGTTCAGCTCGGCGGACTTGACCATCTTGTCAAATTTGTTCATTTCAATATAGGAAATCTGGTCGTGCTCCCAGGCGGGGACGCTCTTGCGGATGTGCTTGTACACAGCGCTCATGGCCTTGCCCAGCTTGCTTTCGTCCCGGAAGGTCATGGCCTGGGATGCGGCAAACAGCTCGATGCCCAGCACCTTCTGGCTGTTGTCCAGAATGGACAGGGCCTTGCGGGCGGCAGTGGTGCCCATGGACACATGGTCCTCCTGGTTGGCCGAAGAGGGGATGCTGTCCACACAGGCGGGATGGGCCAGCACCTTGTTTTCCGACACCATGGAGGCGGCGGCATACTGAGTGATCATCAGGCCGGAGTTGACGCCGCCGTGCTCGATGAGGAAGGCGGGCAGACCGGACAGCTGGGGATTGACCAGGCGCTCGGTGCGGCGCTCGGAGATGTCGGCCAGCTCGGAAATGGCGATGGCGATAAAGTCCATGGCCAGGCCCACCGGCTCGCCGTGGAAGTTGCCGCCGGAGATCACATCGTCCTCATCGGGGAAGATCAGGGGGTTGTCGGTGACGGCGTTGATCTCCCGGGAGATCACATCGTAAGCATAGCGGATGCTGTCCCGGCAGGCGCCGTGCACCTGAGGCACGCAGCGGAGGGAATAGGCGTCCTGCACCTTGCCCGGCTGCACATCGGCGGCAAGACCGCTGCCTTCCAGCAGGCGGAGCATATTGGCGGCGCAGTCGATCTGGCCCTGGTGGCCGCGCACGGCATGGACTTTGGGATCATAGGCCTTCTTGATGGCCAGGAGCGCTTCGCCGGTGAGGGCGGCGCAGATGTCGGCGGTTTTCATCAGCTTGACGGCGCCGTCCACCACAAAGCAGCCGATGGCTGTCATGATCTGGGTGCCGTTGATCAGGGCCAGGCCTTCCTTGGCGGCCAGTTCCACCACCGGGATACCGGCCTTTTTCATGGCCTCGGCGCCGGGCATTCTTTCGCCCTGGTACCAGGCTTCGCCTTCGCCCAGCATCACCAGCACCATGTGGCTCAGGGGAGCCAGGTCGCCGCTGGCGCCCAGGGAGCCCTTCTGGGGGAACACCGGATGAACGCCCTTATTGAGCATATCGATCATGGTCTGGATGGTGCTCAGGCGGATGCCGGAGTTACCCTTGCTCAGTGCATTGCACCGCAGCAGCATCACGGCCCGGCTGATCTCCTCGCTGAGGGGTTCGCCCATGGCGCAGCTGTGGCTGATGATCAGATTGCGCTGCAGCTCCTTGGTTTCGTCAGCGGAGATGAGCACATCGCTGAATTTGCCGAAACCGGTGGTCAGGCCGTAAATCACAGCGCCGTCCTCCAGCTTCTGGTCCACATAAGCCCGGGCCTTGTTGACCTTGGCCTTGGCCTCCTCGGTCAGTTCCACCTTTTCCCCATGGCGGGCCACCTGGATCACATCTTCGATGGTCAGATGGTTGCCGTCGATCATAAGAGCCATATCTGTTCCTTCCTTTCTCTCCGTAGGGATGAAAAAATTTTCGTAAAAAGACGATCTTTGGCAAATTGGTACACTAAAAATCATAAAGGTACAGGGTCATTGTATAAAAAACAAAACATAAAGTCAATGACTCCCGAAAGAATTGGTACATTCTCACCGAAAAGTGAGAAAAAAACTAGCAATTTCCCCAAAGATATGGTATGCTTTTGACTAGACCAATTTGCCGGGGAACAGGCTGCACCATCGGTTCAGTCTGGTAAAACAACAGAGAGAGTGAACCAATTTCCCCGGAAGGA
>JAHZHY010000095.1:0-10680 GCA_019420045.1 Clostridiales bacterium | reverse complement strand
CGGAAGGAGGAGCTATGACCTTCAATCTGGATCCAAACAAACCCATTTATCAGCAGGTGGCCCAGCAGATTCTGCAGGACATCAAAGAGGGAAAACTGCGCCCGGGGGACCGGTTGCCCACCGAGCGGGAGCTGGCAGCCCGGTTGGGGGTGGCCCGGGGCACGGTGAAAAAGGCCTATCGGGAACTGGCCGACAACAACCTGGTGGAAGTCATCCAGGGCAGCGGCACCTATGTCCATTCCCACCGCCAGGGGGCGGAAGGGGAGAAGCGGAAGCTGGCCATGGCCCTTCTGGAGGAAACGGCCGATCGGCTGGACCTGTGGGGCTTTTCGCCGGAGGAGAGCCTGAATATGATGCGCATCGTGCTGGATAAGGCCAGCCCGGGGGAAAAGACCCTCCGCCTGGCCGTCATCGACTGCAACCCGGAGAGCCTGGCTATTTTCAAAAAGCAGCTGTTGTACCTGCCTGGGGTCTCCCTGTCTCTTTTTATGGTGGACAGCATCATTCTGGACGACGATCCCCGGGCCCTTTTGGCCGATTTCGATCTGGTGGTCACCACCGAGACCCACTATGACCAGATTGCCCAGAGCCTGGCCGGTTTTGGGAAAAAGCTTTTGAAAGTGGCCATGGCTCCCTCCCGGCATACCATTGTCAGCATCACCACTCTGCCCCGGGAGACACCCATCGGCATCGTTTGTTCCAGCAACAAGTTTGCCAACCTTATCACCGAGCAGCTGTGCTATTTCCGGGAGGAGGAAAAAAGCTACCCGGTGAATTTTGAAACAGACCTGCAAAGCACCATCGGCTTTATGGGCCGGTATGGAGCCATTGTAGTTTCCCCCGACTCTTTGCTCTTTGACAAGCAGGCAGCCGGGGATGCCCTGGACCGATACCGGCAGCAGGGGGGACGGGTGATCCCCTTTGATTATCTCATCGAGCGGGGCAGCCTGATCCACCTGGAAGAACAGGTGGGCGCTCTGATGGAGGAAAAATATCACCTGCCGGAGACGCTGTGAGGAAGAGGAGAAAAGGATGGAAAAAGAAGACAAGCGCTTTGCCCTGCTCATCGACGGGGAGAATGTGTCGGCCAAATACATCAAAGGCATTTTGGAGGAACTTTCCAACGAAGGGGTCATCACCTACAAACGGATCTACGGGGACTGGACCAGCGCCAATATGCAGGGGTGGAAGGATGTGCTGCTGGAAAATTCCGTGACGCCCATTCAGCAATACAGCTACACCACCGGCAAAAACGCCACCGACTCCGCCATGATTATCGATGCCATGGACATCCTCTATGCCGGCAATGTGGAGGGGTTCTGCCTGGCTTCCAGCGACAGCGATTTTACCCGCCTGGCTTCCCGTCTGCGGGAAGCGGGAAAGATTGTGGTGGGCATGGGAGAGCGGAAGACACCGTCCCCTTTTATCGCGGCCTGCAATAAATTCAAATATCTGGAAGTTCTGCAAAATCCCGAGCCGGAGGCTCCTGAGTGCCCCAAGCGGAAAGAGGTCATGGAAAATGACTCTGCCGCAGGGGGACAGAACACCGCCCGCACTTCTCTGCGGGAAATTCGCCGGGCGGTGCGCACCATCATCGACGACAGCAGCGAGGACGACGATCAGTGGGTGCCCCTGAGCATTGTAGGAGATACCTTGATCAAGCGCTTCCCCGAATTCGATGTGCGCAACTACGGCCATCGGAAACTGACCACCTTTGTCAAAGCTCTGGATGCCTTTGAGGTGCGGGAAGTGCCCAGCCCTATGGACAGAAACACCAAAAAAATCTATGTGCGCACCCGACCGGGCAACCGGAACCGGCGGGGAAAATAAGGGAAGGAGAGAAAGAAAATGGATTACAAGGCACTCAATGGAATCTGTGAGGAATATGCTCAGAAGGCGGTGGAGTGGCGCCGGGATCTGCACCGGCACCCGGAACCGGCCTGGACGGAGTTCCGCACCACCGCTTTTCTGGCCAAGACGCTGGAAGAAGCGGGAGTCCCTGTGCTCATGGGCAAGCAGGTGGTCTGCCCGGAATATGCCATGGGCTACCCGGAAGAAAGTGTGATCAAGGCCGCTATGGAGCGGGCCGTGGAGCAGGGAGCCGACCCCTCTTATGTGCAGCGCACGGAGGGCTATACCGGCCTGTGCGCCGTGATCGACACCGGCCGGGAAGGGCCGGTGGTTGCCATCCGCATGGACATTGACAGCAACGATGTGGAAGAAAACCGCACCGATGCCCACCGTCCTCAGAAGGAGGGCTTTGCCTCCTGCAACGCAGGGGCCATGCACGCCTGCGGTCACGACGGCCATGCCGTCATCGGCCTGATCACCGCCCTCTCCCTTTACCGCATCCGGGAGCAGCTGCAAGGCAAGGTGAAGGTGATCTTCCAGCCGGCAGAAGAAGGCGTGCGGGGAGCTCTTTCGGTGTGCAAGTCGGGTATTCTGGACGATGTGGACTTTGTACTGGGCGGACACATCGCCGAGACCTCGGACGGTTCTTTGCAGGTGTGCACCAACACCGGCGGCTATCTGGCTACCGATAAATTTGATGTGACTTTCAAAGGAGAGGCTTCCCATGCCGGCGGATCGCCGGAAAAGGGCCGCAACGCCCTGCTGGCGGCGGCATTGGCCACTCTGGGAATGCAGACCCAGGTGCAAGACGGCCGGGGCATGGGCCGGTGCAATGTGGGCCTGCTGACGGCGGGCACCGGGCGGAATGTGATCCCGGCCCAGGCCACCCTGAAGGCCGAGACCCGGGGCTCCACCAGTGAGATTGCCCAGGACATCTACCGCCATGCCATGGACAGCATCGAAGGGGCGGCCAAGATGTACGGCTGCACCTATGAAGTGACCAAGATGGGCGGCGCGGCCAGCGCCCAGTCCGATGAGAGCCTGCGCCAGGTGGTGGAGCAGGTGGTGCGGGACAGCCTGGGGATGGAGCCGGACACCGTTCGCCAGGATCTGGGCGGATCGGAGGACTTCACCTATATGATGCGCACCGTGCAGGAGCATGGAGGCAAGGCCATGCATATGTTCCTGGGCACCCGCCGCTGGGGTTCGGCCCACAACGAGTGGTTTGATTTTGGAGAAGATGTGCTGGTGTTCAGCGCCAAGATCTTTGCCAGCTGCGCTTTGCGCCTGGCCGGACGGACAGAATAAAAAATAGAAAATCCCCCATCTCTCATGGAGAGATGGGGGATTTTTGTCTGGAATGGGTTAATTGGACCACAGCGGAGCGGTAAAATAGGCGGCGAAGAACAAGAAGAACAGAAGGAACAGTATAAGGCTGACATACCGCTTTTTCAAGGCAAAATACAGAAGGGTAAAGACGGCCCACAGCCCCAGAAGGATGTACACAAGGATGGTGAGTGGGGTGAACTGTTTTGCTCCCGAGGGCAGAAGCCCGGCCATGCACAAAAACAGCACCACATTGGCAAGGGAGGAAAACCGGCCCAGATTTTTCTGGTTGATTTGCTCTTTCCATTTGGACAGCATATCCATTCTCCTTTCACAATAGGTTCGCCGCTCCCAGCACCCGATGGAGGAGGGTTTCGGTACTTTCCGGCCACAGAATAAGGGTGGGACAGGGAGCCTGGGCGATCTTTTTCAGATGGGAGCACAGGGAGTTGGGTTCTTCTTCCCCGGCGGTGTCATAACAAGCGGCCCATTCCAGAAACTCCTGGGTCAGCTGGTGGTGAGGGTGCCGAGGGAAACCGCCTGAGATCTTCTTCCAGCATCCGCCGCCGCTCTTCCACCGGCCGGGGAATGTCAAACTTCTCATCGGGCCACAGATAGTGGTCGCTTTGCAGATGGGGCAGGCCGGTTTTCTGGGCAAGGGCTTTGGCCAGGGTGCTTTTCCCCGCCCCAGAGGCCCCCAAAAGCTGAAGGATCATGGTGTTTCCCCCTTTTCATTGCAATTTGGATAGGGATATTTTATCATAGGGCCAGGAAAGGAACAAGGAGGGGCATTGATGGACGGCGTGGAAAAAATTAAGGAAATACTGGAAAGCTGGAGCGGGGGATTTGGCATCATAGATGTGCAGCCGGTACTCCGGCGTATGGGGGAGGAAAACCGGAAAAAGGCGCTGGAACAGGTGCCGGGGCTTTCTGCCCTTTTGTGCTGCGTGCTGCCCTATTACGCAGGGGATCAAGAGGGGAACCTGTCCCTTTACGCCCGGGGGGAAGATTACCACCAGGTGGCGGGGCGTTATCTGGAAGAAAGCTGCAAGCAGCTGGAAAAGCTGTTCCCCGGCCATACATTCCGGGGCTATGCAGATATTTCCCCCTATCCTGAAGTCTATGCCTGCGCCCGGGCCGGGCTGGGGAAAATCGGACAAAACGGTCTGCTGATCACGCCCCAGTGGGGAAGCTATGTGTTCTGCTGCCTTATCGCCTGTGACCTGCCTCTCACAGGGGGGAAGGAGCCGGAGCCTTGCCGGGGATGTGGTCTGTGCCGGGCCTCCTGTCCTGGCGGCGCTTTGACAGAAGAGGGAACACTCAATGAGAGCCGGTGCCTTTCCGCCCTCACTCAAAGCCGGGGAGAGCTGTCCACCTGGCAGGAAGACCTGATTGCCCGCAGCAAACGGATATGGGGCTGCGACATTTGTCAACAGGTGTGCCCGGAAAACAAAGGGGTAAAAATCAGCTATATTGCAGAATTTACAGAGAATATTACGAAAAGTATAGAAAAACAAGATTTGGAGGGGCTTTCCGACCGGGCCTTCCGGAAAAAATATGCTCAGAAGGCTTTTTCTTTCCGGGGGATCAAACCCCTGAAACGGAACCTGGAACTGAAGGAAAAGAAGGAATAATCTCCCCTGGGGGAGTGAAACTAATGCCAAAGCTCAGAATCAGAATCCAAGCCCAGACCAGGCGGCAAAGGGCGGGGGAAGGAGGAAGCCATGGAGGTTTGGCATTTGATGAGCCCTGGTGCAGTGACGGTGGGGCCGGAGGAAACGGTGGCCAGAGCGGCCCGGCTGATGGAGCGCCACGGCGTGGGGGTCTTGCCGGTGTGCGACGGAGAGGGGAGGGTCAAAGGCATCCTCACCGACCGGGATGTGGCGGTGCGCTGTGTGGCTTTGGGAGAAAGCCCGGAGGAAACGGCGGTGGCAGAGATCATGTCCCGCCATGTGCTCACCATCCCGCCGGGGGCCGATGCCCGTCAGGCCGCCCTGTTTATGGCCCAGGGGCAGGTGCGCCGTCTGCCGGTGGTGGAGGGTGGCGTTTTGCAGGGGGTGATCTCCCTGGGGGATGTGGCCAGATGCCAGGCCTGCCATCTGGAAACTCTGCGGGCATTGGAGGAGATCTGCCGGGAGGGCTCGCCAGGGGAAGGATGAACCACTTAAAAAAGCCGGAAAAAGCAGAATCATTTTGACACCCGCCTGGAAGGGGTGCTATACTGAATCCATATATCTTTTCCCTTTGGGAAAAAGGTAGGATTCGGCATCACCGGGGCGGTTTTTTTCGCCCTTTCAGAAAAAGGATGGATGATACAATGATCGAAACAGTGACAACGGCGACTCTGGCCGAATACGAAGAATTTATCAAGGGGCATCCCAAGGGACATTTCCTTCAGTCCTCCAAATGGGGACGGCTGAAGGACAGCTGGAAGTGGGAAGCCATCGTCAGCCGGGATGGAGAAGGCAAGATCCGGGGCAGTCTGGCGGTGCTCATCCGCAAGGTTCCCGCCGCGCCCTACACCCTGATGTACGCCGGCCGCGGCCCGGTGTGCGACAGCCACGACAAGGAGACTCTGGCCGAACTGACCCAGGGAGCCAAAGAGCTGGCGAAAAAATACCATGCCTATTCTCTTATGATGGACCCGGACATCAAAAGCGAGGACAAGGAGTTCATCTCCATCATGAAGGAGCTGGGCTACAAGCACAAAGAGAGCGGCAAGAATTTTGAAGGGGTACAGCCCAACTATGTGTTCCGCCTGGATGTGGCGGGCAAGACCCTGGATGAGCTGATGGCTGCCTTCCATCAGAAGACCCGCTACAACATCCGTCTGGCCGGACGGAAAGGGGTGGAGGTCATCTGCTGCAACGAGGAGCAGGTGAAGGAAATGCTGCCCCACTTTGCCCGTATTATGGAAGAGACCGGCCAGCGGGACGGCTTTATCACAAGACCCCAGGGCTATTTTGAAAAGCTGCTGCGGGAGATGGGAGAGGACGCCCGGCTCTATATGGCCCTCTACAACGACAAGCCGGTGGCCGGCACCCTGGCTATCCACTTCGGCAACAAGGTCTGGTATCTCTACGGCGCCTCCTCCAATCAGTACCGGAATGTGATGCCCAACTATCTGCTTCAGTGGAACATGATCCAGTGGGCGGTGGAAGAAGGCTGCGATATTTATGATTTCCGGGGCGTCTCCGGAGATCTGACCCCGGAAAACCCCCTCTATGGCCTGTACCTGTTCAAAAAGGGCTTCAGCGGAGAACTGGTGGAGTTCTGCGGGGAACTGGAATACATCTATAAGCCTGTGGTCAATCTGGCCGTGGGCGCCGGAATGAAAATGGTGCGCACCCTGCGCCATGCCGCCTATGTGCGGAAAACCAAAAAGGACAAGCCCCAGGAAAAATCCAAAGAGACAGAGAAGCGGGAAGAAAAACAGGAAAACAAATAGTCCTGGGGGAAGGGGATAACAGATGAAACGGCTTGTGATCGAAGAAGAAAAGATCATACACAATCTGGAGGTCATCGGGGAAAAATCCGGCGGGGCTCCGCTGATCGCTGTGCTCAAGGCCAACGCCTATGGCCTTGGGATGCTTCCCATGGCCGACCTGCTCCGCCGCCAGGGAGTCAAGCGCTTCGGCGTCACCGAGCCGGAGGATGCCGTGGCCCTGCGGGACGGAGGGTTCCTGGATGAAGAGATCCTCATGCTCCGCTCCACCGCCGTCAAGGAGGATATTGAGAAGATCCTGTCCTCTACTGCCACGGCGGCCATCGGTTCCTACGATGCGGCGGTGGCACTCAACGGCATGGCGGAGGAAGCGGGAATGGTAGCAGATGTCCATGTGGAGATCGACACCGGCATGGGCCGCTATGGCTTCGAGCCTTCGGAACTGGAACGGGTGCTTTCGGTGTTCCGCTTTATGGGAAACCTCCATGTCACCGGTATGTTCACCCATTTCCCCTCGGCCTTTGCCAGCCCCAAGGCCACCAGGGCTCAGTATGACAAATTGGTGGAAATGGCGGCCAAGGTGCGTCAGGCTGGCTTTGACCCGGGAATGCTCCACGCCGCCAACAGCGCCGCTCTGTTCCGCTGTGACCTGCCCTCTCTGGACGGGGTGCGCATCGGTTCGGCCATCGGCGGCCGCACCACCGCCAAGGGAGACACCGGGCTGCAAAAGACCGGGCGGCTGGAAAGCCAGGTGGCCGAAGTCCGCTGGCTCCCGGCAGGCCACGGAGTGGGTTATGGCCCGGCCTTTGTCACAAAGCGCCCCACCAAGATCGCCGTCATCCCGGTGGGCTATTCCGACGGATTCATGGTGGAAAAGGGCCGGGACGCCTTCCGCTTCCGGGATAGCCTGCGCTATGCCCTGGGGGATATGGCAAAATGGCTGCGGCGGAAAAAGTTCTATGTGACGGTGGGCAATCGCCGGGTGCGGGTGCTGGGCCATGTGGGCCTCAACCACACCACGGTGGATGTGACCGACATTGACTGCCAGCCGGGGGAGATCGCTTTGTTCGATGTATCTCCCATGTTTGTGCCCCCCTCCATTCCCCGGGTTTACCGGTGAGAAAAAGGGGGATTCGTTCACGAAATATCCATTGAATCTTTTTTCCAGATGGAGTATAATAAGAACAATCCAAAGGGGGATTCCCCCAATATTTTTAATAAAAACCACCAAGGAGGCGGCTACATATGAAAATGATTATTGCGATCCTCAATTCGGACGATGCTTCCACCGTCATGCATAACCTGATGAAGGAAGGTTATCAGATCACCAAACTGTCCACCACCGGCGGCTTTCTCCGGGCCGGGAATGTGACAGTGCTCATCGGCGTGGAGGACGACAAGCTGGAGCACTGCCTGGAGATCATCGGCAAGTACTCCAAGAGCCGCAAGCAGCTCATTCCCAGCAGCGCCGAAGCCGGCATCAGCTTCTATCCTTCCATGCCTGTGGAAGTGGTTGTGGGCGGCGCCACCATCTTCGTGCTGGATGTGGAACAGTTCAAGAAAGTCTGATCGATCATGCGTCTCTCGCATTTGTTGGGGAACGAGCGTCTCAAAGAGGCGCTCGCTCCCCTTTTCAAAGAGGATTTTCCTCAGTCTGTGATTCTGGAGGGGGCGGAGGGCCTGGGAAAGCGCACCGCCGCCTTTTCGATGGCTAAAGCCCTGATGTGCCAGGAAAAAGACGGGCCTTGCGGCCATTGCGGCCCCTGTGTGCGCATGGAGGCCGGTTCCCATCCGGACTACCGGCTGTTCAATCCGGAGGGCGGGCTGATCAAGGTGGACGATGTGCGGGAGATTCGCCGTCTGTCCTTCATCCGCCCCAGTGAAAGCAGCCAGAAGGTTTTTGTGCTCAACGACAGCGGCAAAATGAATCCCCAGGCCCAGAACGCCTTGCTCAAGGTGCTGGAAGAGCCCAGGGAGACGGTGTTCATCCTGCTGTGCCATCAGGCCGAGGAGCTTTTGGAAACGGTGCGCTCCCGGTGTATCCGCTATGCTCTGGAACCTTTGCCCCAATCGGTGATAGAAGAGGAGCTGGAAAAGCGGCAGCCGGAGAAAGGGCCGGAAGCAAGACATCAGGCGGCGGAAAACTGCGGCGGCTCTCTGGGCCGGGCCCTTCAGCTTCTGGAGGGAGCCGAAGGCAAGGGAAGCGCTGTGGCCCGCCGTTTTCTCGCGGCCTTGCACCAGGGAGAATGGCAGGTGCTCACTGTCTGTGTGGAGGCGGGGAACCTAAGCCGGGAAGAGTTTGCCCTTTTCTGCGACGAGGTCTGCGTGGGCCTGTGGCATCTGGCCCGGGAAAAGGGCGGGGAAGAGTGGATTTTGTCCCTTTATGAATATGTGCGGGGTCTTTCGGCCCGCACCCAATGGAACGCTTCGGTGTCCGCCATGAGCGGGGGACTGGCTGCAACCTGCGGCCAGCTGCGCTTTGCCGGGCCCCAAGGGAGGAAATATGACGGAAGTTATCGGAGTTCGTTTTAAAAAAGTAGGAAAAGTCTATGATTTTGACCCGGTGAATCTGAAAGTGGACAAGGACAGCTATGTGATCGTGGAAACCGCCCGGGGGGTGGAATACGGTCAGGTGGCCACTGCCAACCACGAGGTGGAGGACGATCAGATCGTAAGGCCCCTGCGCCGGGTGCTCAGGGCCGCCACCGAAGAGGACAAAAAAACGGTGGAGGAAAACCAGCGCCTGGAGAAAGAGGCCTTTGCCATCTGCGAAAAGAAGATCCGGGCCCATCAGCTGGAAATGAAGCTGGTGGAGGTGGAATACACCTTTGACCGGGGGAAGATCCTCTTCTATTTCACCGCCGACGGCCGGGTGGATTTCCGGGAACTGGTGAAGGATCTGGCGTCGGTGTTCCGCACCCGTATTGAGCTGCGGCAGATCGGCGTGCGGGACGAAGCCAAAATGCTGGGAGGACTGGGTGTGTGCGGCTGCCCCTTGTGCTGCGCCACCTTCCTGGACGATTTTGCCCCGGTGTCCATCAACATGGCCAAGGACCAGGGCTTGTCCCTCAATCCCTCCAAGATCTCCGGCAGCTGCGGCCGGTTGATGTGCTGCCTGAAATATGAAAACGAGGCCTATCAGGATCTGCTGCGCACCACGCCGCCGGTGGATTCTCTGGTGGAGACCCCCAACGGCCAGGGCGTGGTCACCGAGATCAGCCTGCTGCGGGGATTCTGCAAAGTCCGGTTGGAGGACAGCAACGAAGCGCCCCGGCTTTATCGCAAGGATGAGCTGACGGTGCTGCGCCCCGGGCGCATCCGGGCCCGCCGCTCCAAGAACAAGTCGGCCGACCATGGGGAGGCTTCCCCCAAGGCCCAGGAGACCGGCCCCAAACCGGAACCGGTTTCCCAGAAGGCGGAGCCCGCTCCTGCCCCCAAAGTGGAAGAGGAACGGGGAGAAAACCGGGAAAAGCCTCAGCGTCCCCAGTCCCGCCGCCCCCGGGAGAACCGAGAGAATCGGGAGAACCGGGAGGGCAGAGAGAACAGAGAGAAGCGGGAGGGCCGCAATAACCGTGAAAACCGGGAAGGCCGGGAAAACGGAGAGAATCGGGAAAACCGCAGCCGTCCGCCCCGCCGCTATCCCCCTCGCCGCCCCCGGAAGAATGGCGAAGGAAAGCCGGAGGGCAAAACCGAAGGATGATGCACAGCGCCTCGGAAATATGCCGGGGCGCTTTGTATGTCGAAAAAGTGGCCGGAGGTCACTTTTTCGAGTTTTTGCAAGGGTCTGGCGGCGAGCCACCGCTCCCATTCTTTTCTTTACCCAGGTAGGGCGTATGAGGCAGGGCAAAAAATATTTGCCTACGGAGGTACCCAGCACCTTGAGGAGCGTAAAAAAACCGGCGCACAGGTTGCGGCTTTTTGCGGATTGATGAAGAGCAGAGCGAAAAGCCCTCTTACATAACAAGGGTTTTCGACAGCCTGAGCGCCCCGGTGATATACCGGGGCACTTTTTCGTGAATGAGGCATAAAAAGCTGGACAGGGGCATAGGCATAAAGCA
>JAHZHY010000094.1 GCA_019420045.1 Clostridiales bacterium | reverse complement strand
TTCACCACAATGGCCTCACAATTCGGCACAAAAGCCTGTACTTCCTTTGCCAAGGCAGCATCGCCGATGCAGGCCACCAGAGGCACTCCGTAATGACCGGCCATGGCGGCATTGGCCACCGTTTCGGTGTTCATGGTAATGCCGTTGAAACGCAGGTTATACACCTTTCCCCCATTGTAGCAATGGTCGATGACGCCGCCGGGAGTCAGACCGGCCCCGGCATGGCCAAAGGAAATGTAAGCATCAAAGGTGCTGTCGATGGCCTCCATCTGCAAGCTCTGGCGCATGGCACCGGAAAGCAGCTTGATCCGCTCGTCCAGATCTTCAATGAGCAGATTTTCCATATCGGCGTGACCATCGCACACCAGCACTTCGTCATAGCCGCTGTCGAAGCAGGCACGGGCGGCGGCATTCACATCCAATGCCAGACGCTTGCGGGCCACTGCAAAGTCTGCACCCTGGCGGGAGCACTGGATGTTTGTGACAACTCCTTCCATTCCCTCGATATCCGCAGAAATATAAGCCTTTTTCACTTTTGCATCCTCCCTTTGTTTTTTCTGATGATACCACATCCCCTCTTTGGCCGTCAAATGACCACACCGCATTGACAAACCGGCTATAACGGGAGTAAAATTGATTCATAATCCACAAATGGAAGGGCAAATGCCGGAGTGTTTATGTATTTTATACATAATTTTTTTGCGTTTTTCAGCAACTTGCCGAATTCATCCTTTCCGGCTCACCCTCCCACCAGAAAAGGAGAGGAACTTTTATGTTGGACATCGCTGCCACCCGTGCTGTGGATCAGGCCGCCCAGGGACTGACTGAGCTGGCTCAGAAGATCTGGGAAACTCCCGAAACCGCCTACAACGAAGTCAACGCCTGCCAGTGGCTGGCCGATTATCTGCGTCAGCAGGGCTTCACTGTGGAAGTTGGCTATGCCGGCCTTCCCACCGCCATCCGGGCCACCTGGGGCAAGGGCCATCCGGTAATCGGCTTTTTGGGAGAATATGACGCCCTTCCCGGCCTGAGCCAGAAGATCTGCACTCAGAAAGATCCTGTCACCCCCGGCGCACCCGGCCAGGGCTGCGGCCATAACCTGCTGGGCGTAGCCTGCATCGGCGGCGCTCTGGGCATGAAAGCCCATCTGGAAGAGACCGGAAAGGAAGGCACCGTGGTCTTCTATGGCTGCCCTGCCGAAGAAGCCCTCACCGGCAAAACCTTCATGGCCCGCGGCGGCGCTTTCAAGGAGCTGGATGTGGCTCTGGCCTGGCACGGCGGCTCTATGAACGGAGTCAACCTGGGCACTTCCAACGGTCTGAACAGCGCCATTTTCCATTTCCACGGCGTCACTGCCCATGCCGGCGGCGATCCTCACAATGGTCGCTCTGCGCTGGATGCCGTAGAGCTGATGAATGTGGGCGCAAACTATCTGCGTGAGCATGTGACCAGCGATGTGCGCATTCATTATGTGATCAAAGAGGGCGGCACAGCCCCCAACATCGTTCCCGATAACGCCAGCGTCTGGTATTATGTGCGGGCCATGAGCCGTCAGGCCATTGAGGATACCTATGCCCGTCTGGTCAAGGTGGCCGAAGGCG
The DNA here is from genome assembly GCA_019420045.1 of Clostridiales bacterium. Taxonomy (GTDB): domain Bacteria; phylum Bacillota; class Clostridia; order Oscillospirales; family Butyricicoccaceae; genus Pseudobutyricicoccus. The sequence continues at coordinate 282 of JAHZHY010000094.1, read as the reverse complement.
CTGCCCATATGACCGAAACCAAGCTGGAAATCGAATTCCTGGGCGGCTGCTATAATTCCATGAGCAACAAAGTGCTGGTGGAAGTGGCTCACGACATGATGGAGCAGATCCCCCTGCCCCAGTGGACCGAGGAAGAGCTGGACTTTGCCGGAAAGCTCAACCTGGAAAGCCCACAGTATGAAAAGATGAAGGAAGCCGGTTTGCTGGACGGCCCCGCCATCTGCTCGGTGGTTCCTCCCATTGCCAACCGCAACGGGTATGGCTCTTCCGATGTAGGCGATG
>JAHZHY010000093.1 GCA_019420045.1 Clostridiales bacterium | reverse complement strand
CGAGGAGACATTTTCTTCATAGATCTGGGCCGAGGTGAGAGCATCCTCTTTATAAGTGGGCTGATAAATCACCTTGGTACCGCTGGCAGTATTGCCGGAGGAGCTGGAGCTGGTGCCTTTGGAAGGCTCATACCCGATCCATTTCAGATAGCCCACTGTGGAACCCACCGAGACGGCGGCCACCAGTACCAGTGCGCCTACCCCTTTGAAGAAACGGGCCACCCGCTTCTTTCCACCGGGACGATGCTCCTTGGGAGCCCGGGGCTGCCGGGGCTTTCCGCCATAGATTCCCTGGGTGTCATAAGCACTTCTGGCCTGTCCATAGCTGTGATAGGAAGGCGCTGTCCCTGTACTTTGGGCAGGTCCCTGCTGGGTGTTCTGATTCCAGCCGCTTTGGTTTGCGGAACTTGCCTGATTCTGAGCCTGGCCCCAGCCGCCGGAAGTTTCCTGGGCGCTGGTCTGATTCACCGGCTGGGCCTGATCGCTGATAAAAGCGGGCTTCTGTTCTGTCTGGGCCTGCTGCTCCGCCGCCTGGGAAATGGACTGAGCCATTTGATCCTTTTTTTCTTCCTGACTGGTCTCACCCCAGCCGCCATTGGGGGTCGTGCTGAAATTCTGGGTGTTCTCCCCATTTTCCCGATTCATTTTATCCTCATTCATAGAAGTGTTGCCTCCTTTTTCTTTCTCAAAGGCTTATCGCCCTTCTCTGTTTCTTATTATCCATTGAAATTATGAAAATGCAATATCTTAAAAAAAAACAAATTGTAAAGAACTGTATCGCTTTCTTTGTAACCATTCCTTTACTGTTTGTAACTGACCCGAGGTTGTATCTTCGTCCTTATTATTTTATAATAGGATCGTCGAAAAAACCATCTTTTTGTCGAATCAGCAACGGAGGCTTTTGCCATGACATCTCATCCTTCTCCTCATCGCCGCGCCGCAGCCTTTCTTCTTTCCTGCTGCGCTTTTGTCCTGTCTGTTTTTGCCCTTATCACCTGCTTTACCGGCCGGCCAGGCACTCCCTCATCAAACCACAAGCCCGGCCAGGGAGAAAACTCTCAACAGCTGGAAGAGCAGCGTCAGCAGCTTCTGGAAAAGGCCGATACTTTGCGCCGGGGCTATTTCTATGACGAAGCCCTGGAGCTTTTGGAAAACGCCGACAAAAAACTGGTGAATGATGATGTGAAGCAAGCCATCGAAACCTGCCAGCAGGACAAGGACTCCCTGGTGAAATATGAGGGGATGCCCTATCATGTGTTTTTCCACAGCCTGATCATCTATCCGGAACTGGCCTTTGACAACGAGGGTCATCCGGCCGAAGGCTACAACATGTGGATGACCACCGTCAGCGAATTCAAAAAGATGCTCCCTCTGCTGCTGGAAAATGATTTTGTCCTCTATGATATCAATGAGCTGATCCAGGTGAACGAAGATGGCTCTGTGACCCAGAAGGACATCTACCTCCCTCAGGGGAAAAAGCCTCTGATCCTGTCGGTGGACGATCTGAGTTATTATGATTATATGGCTCCTGACGGCTTTGCCACCCGGCTGGTGATCAACGAAGAAGGGGATGTGGTCACCGAAGTGAAAGCCCCTGACGGCACGGTGAGCAACACCTACGATGGCGATGTGCAGCCCATCGTGGATCAATTCGTCAAAGAGCATCCGGAATTCTCCTTCCGGGGAGCCAAGGGCATTCTGGCCCCCACCGGTTACCAGGGAGCCTTCGGCTACCGGATCACCGACCTGGAGCTTTTCACCCCGGAAGAGGGCCAGCAGATGCTGGAAGATGTGCAGAAAATCGCCCAACGCCTGCAGGAAACCGGCTGGGAGATCGGCTGCCACAGCTATACCCACAACGGCTACTGGCGAGGGGACATCACCATGGAAGAGCTGGAAAGCGACCTGACCCGCTGGCGCGAACTGATCGGCACCTATACCGGTCCCACTCAAGTGCTCATCACTCCTTTCGGCGCCCACTATGATCCCAGCGATCCCCGGTATCAGTATATGGTGGATCAGGGCTTTAAAATCATCTGTCCTGTGGCCGCCAATATGGCCACCTCCTACGAGGGCAACAGCATGATCCAGAACCGCCTCAATCTGGACGGTTACACCATGCTCAAGCATCCGGAGCGCATCAGCAAATATTTCTTTGATCCAGCCCAAGTGGTGGATACCGCCCGGCCTCCTTTGAATTGATCTTTGGCCTGTTCCGGCAAGAGCCGGAGCAGGCCCTTTTTTTGCCTTTTGCACAAAGTTGGCCTTCTCCTGCGGCAAATTGTCCTCCACAGACGGACAAATCGGTATTTTTGTTTGAAAAAGAAAGTCTTTTCTCATTGAAAAGTCAAAAAGCTGTGATATAATGTTTGTGGACAGTTTTGTCCCTTTGCATGAAAAATGTAGATTTTATTATGAATACGGAGATGAGCGAAATGTCTGAAAGAATGATGGACGCCCTGGTCAAGACCGGCCCCGTCAAAGGTCTGACCCTCACCCAGGTGCCCGTTCCCACTCCTGGCAACGGCGAAGTGCTGATCAAGATCCACAAGACTGCGATCTGCGGCACCGATGTGCACATCTACAACTGGGATCCCTGGAGCCAGGCCAATCTCAATCCTCCCCTGGTCACCGGCCATGAATATGTAGGCGAAATCGCCGAATGCGGCCCCAATGCCACCAAGTACAAGGTGGGCCAGCGGGTCACCGGCGAAGGCCATATCATCTGCGGTACCTGCCGCAACTGCCGTGAAGGCAATGGCCAGTGGTGCCCCACCGCCAAGGGCGTGGGCGTCAACCGGGACGGCGCTTTTGCCGAATACCTGTGCATTCCTGAAAGCAATGTAGTGCCTGTGGACGAGGATCTGGACGAAGATCTGGTCTCCTTCTTCGACGCCTTCGGCAACGCCACTCACACCGCCCTGATGTGGGATCTGGTGGGCGAAGATGTGCTGATTACCGGCGCCGGCCCCATCGGCGTTATGGCTGTGGCCATCTGCAAATACGCCGGTGCCCGCAATGTGGTCATCACCGATGTGAACGAATATCGCCTGGAACTGGCCAAGAAGCTGGGCGCCGATGCCTGCGTCAATGTGGCCAAGGAAAAGCCCGAAGATTATTTCGAAGCTCTGAAGATCAAGGAAGGCTTTGATGTGGGTCTGGAAATGAGCGGCAGCGCTCCCGGCCTCAACCAGCTGCTCAGCCTGATGCGCAACGGCGGCAAGGTCTCCCTGCTGGGTCTCCAGGGCCCCGACACCAAGATCAACTGGGACCATGTGATCCTCAAGGGTCTGACCCTCCAGGGCATCTATGGCCGCAAGATCTTCGCCACCTGGAACAAGATGATCGCCATGGTGCAGGGCGGCCTGGATCTCCATCCGGTGATCACCCACCACTTCCATTACACCGAATTCGAAAAGGGCTTCGAAGCCATGATCTCCGGCAACTCCGGCAAGGTTGTGCTGGACTGGACCACAAAGAAATAAGCCCATTTCATCTGTTTTTATTATCAAAAGGAGGAAGCTCATATCATGAAAGAGGCATTGAAGATCTACGCCAAAGAGCTGGAAGGCATCCGGGAATCCGGTACCTATAAGGACGAACGCTTTATCACCACTCCCCAGAGCGCTCGCATCGACACCACCAAGGCTCACAATGTGGTAAATATGTGCGCCAACAACTATCTGGGTCTGTCCAACAACCCGGAAGTGATCCAGGCGGCCAAGGACAGCTATGACAAGTGGGGCTACGGCCTGTCCTCCGTCCGCTTCATCTGCGGCACACAGGAACTGCACAAGGAACTGGAAAACAAGATCAGCAAGTTCCTGGGCATGGACGACACCATCCTTTATTCTTCCTGCTTCGACGCCAACGGCGGCCTGTTTGAGACTCTGCTCACCGCCGAGGATGCAGTCATCTCCGACGAGCTGAACCACGCCTCCATCATCGACGGCGTCCGTCTGTGCAAAGCCAAGAGACTGCGCTATAAGAACAACAACATGGAAGATCTGAAGGCCAAGCTGGAAGAGGCCAAAGACTGCCGCATCAAGCTGATCGCCACCGACGGTGTCTTCTCCATGGACGGCTTTATCGCCAACCTGCAGGGTATCTGCGACCTGGCCGATGAATACGGCGCTCTGGTCATGGTGGACGACAGCCACGCTGTGGGCTTCATGGGCGAGCACGGCAAGGGCACTCCTGAATACTGCGGCGTGATGGGCCGTGTGGACATCATCACCGGTACTCTGGGCAAGGCTCTGGGCGGCGCTTCCGGCGGCTACACCAGCGCCCGTCAGGAAATCGTCGATCTGCTGCGTCAGCGCAGCCGTCCCTACCTGTTCTCCAACACCCTGGCTCCGGCCATTGCTGCCGCCAGCTGCAAGGTGTTCGATATGCTCTCTGAATCCACCGCTCTGCGGGATAAGGTTCACGAGAACACCAAGTACTTCCGCGAGAAGATGGCTACTCTGGGCTTCGATATCCCCGAAGGCACCCATCCCATCGTGCCTGTCATGCTCTATGATGCCAAGGTTGCTCAGGAGTTTGCTTCCCGGATGCTGGAAAAGGGCGTCTATGTGGTGGGCTTCTGCTATCCTGTGGTTCCCCAGGGCAAGGCCCGTGTGCGCACCCAGATCTCTGCGGCTCACACCAAGGAAGACCTGGATTTCGCCATCCAGTGCTTCGCCGAAGTCAAGAAGGAAATGGGTCTCTAATCCCTCCCTTTTGCAAAACAACTCCCCTGTTCCTGCGGGAACAGGGGAGTTTCGTTTTTCTAAACAAAAAATGCCCGGCCGCATGGCCGGGGCATTTTTCATCCAAGAGTTATTCGATGGCGATCTGTTTGCGGCCTTCAGGCAGCTGCATATCACGCTTGGGGATGCGAATGCGAAGCACACCGCTTTCATAGGAGCACTTCACTTCATCCGGGCGAATATCACCCACATAGAAGCTGCGGCTGCAGGAACCGGAATAGCGCTCCTGACGGATATAACGGCCCTTCTGATCCTTCTCATCCTGCTCACTGCTCTTGTTGGCCGTGACGGTGAGATAACCATCTTCCAAGTGAGCCTGCACATTGTCCTTATCAAAGCCCGGCAGGTCGATGGCGATGCTGTACGCATCCTCCTCTTCCTTCACGTCGGTCTTCATCAGGTTCTTGGCCCTCTTACCATAGAGCGGATTCTGTGTGCTCCAAAAATCGTTGTCAAAGGCGTTTCCAAAGAACTCATCAAACAAATTTTCACCAAAAATACTGGGCAACATAAATCATTCCTCCATTCGATACGATGTAAAGTCGTGCCCGCTAGGAGGTCTTATTCAGGCCTTCTTTTTTAGTACACCTTTATTATAGTCCGTTTTTTAGCACTGTCAAGGCGAGAGTGCTAATATTCACAAATGGGTAAAACTCTATGGCAAAAAAGTTCATAAACCGCCCGAAGGCGGTTTTTCTGTGCTATAGCCACTCCGGCCGAGCCTTTATCCCCCACTCTCCCAGCTGCTCACCCTCCCCAAAGCGGCCATGATAGTCTGAACCGCCGGTCACGGCCAAACCATATTGCTGGGCCAGGTTCAAACATCGGCGGGTACACTCTCCGTCGTGCTTGGGATGATAAGCCTCTATCCCAAAAAGGCCGCAGCCAACCAGCTGAGGCAAAATCTGAAAGTTCCCATACTGTCCCGGATGGGCCAGCACGGCCAATCCGCCGCTGCACCGGATGGCCTCCAGAGCTTGAAAAGGGTCGGCCAATTTCACTTGAAGCGGCGCCAGCGGTGGAGCGCCATCGGATTGCTTTTTGAAAATGCTTCGGTACAGCTCTCCGTACATTTCATGGCAAAGCCCCGCTTTTATCAGCACATCCATGATATACTGCTTGCACAGCTGACCACCTGGTCCGGCGTAGGCTTCCACCTGTTCCAGCGTTACTGGAAACCCCAGTTCTTCCAAAGCCAATGCGCTCTGTCGAACCGCTTCATCCCGCGACCGGCGGAAAGGCTCGCAGAACCTTTCCAGCATCTCTCGGTTTTCCCTGGGGACTCCATAGGCCAGAAGATGCAGCGGCCGCCCATCCTCCTGCCGGCAGCTGATTTCCATCCCCCGATCCAAAAAGATCCCCGCCGCTTTTGCCGCTTCTTCCCCATCATCTTCACCGCCAAAGGTGTCATGATCTGTGAGAATGGTGCCGGAAAGCCCTTTTTCCCAGGCCATCCTCACCAGCTGACTGGCAGAACAATCCCCATCGGACCAATGGGAGTGAACATGCATATCGATCATGGCTTTTCTCCCTGGGTCAATTTGCCGTCTCGTCCAAAAACTCTTCCCCGTAGTGGGCCGCATAATCCACCGGCACCAGCCGCTTTTCCTTCATCTCAAAGCGCTGATCCGCCAAGGTCCGGATGGCGATCTCATCATGGAACACCCCCACCATGGCGGCCCCTTCCTTTTTCAGCTCCAGAATCAGATTCATCACCCACTGTTTGCTCCGGGCATCCAGAGAGGCGGTGGGTTCATCCAAAAGAAGGAGCCGGGGTTTTGTAATCAGGGCGTTGGCAATGTTGAGACGCTGCTTTTCCCCTCCGCTGAAAGTGGCCGGATACATATCCCACAGCTGGGGAGCGATGCCCACCGCTTCCAGATACCGCTGGGCTTTCCGGCGGGCCTGCTGACGATCCGCCCCCCGTCCGGTTTGGGTGCTGGTGAGAATATCCAGTGCCGACACCCGAGGAATGACACTGAAAAACTGAGACACATACCCGATCTCCCGGTTGCGCAGCCGAATGATCTCCCAGGGTTCTGCGCTGGCCAGGTCGATCTTCTCCCCCTGTGCATCCTGATAGATCACCTTTCCACCAGTGGGAGTGTATGTGCGGTAAATGCACTTGAGCAGGGAGGATTTCCCCGATCCGCTGGGGCCGGTGATGGCCACCAGTTTGCCCGGCTCCACGGAAAAAGAGATGTCCTCAAACCCCTGAATCTGGGCATCGTTGCGAATGTGCATGACGAACTCTTTGGACAAATGTTCAATCTTTAACACAGAAAATACCTCCTCTGTTTCGTTCCATCTCTTCCAGCAGCTGCGGCGGCAGCCATACCTGGCATTGTTCCCACAAGGCCTGCGTGGGATAGGCCGCTACAAAATAGCTTTCTTCCCCCATGGGAAACACCGTAGCTCCCCATCCCCGGCTATGGAGCACCGGTACAGCCGCAGCAAAATCCCAGGGTTTCAAATGGGTGTGAAGATAGAGGGCGCTTTCTTCTTCCGGCAGGGAACACATTTCCAAAGAAGCGCACCCAAAATACCGCACCCCCCGAAACTGACGGGGAAGGGCCAGGGGATCGCTGCCCATCGCCGCCAGATGTTCCATGGTCTTATACCCCAAATGAAGCAGGCTCCGGCGGCATTGGCCTGCTTCACCCCTGGGCAAGGATACCGGTTTTTCCAGGCCCTCATAGACCCGGCCCTGCTCCACATCCAGCACCAGGCCTCCATAGGGCTTCCCGCCATAATAAAGGCCCAGAGAGATGGCGTACAGTTTGCCCAAGTGAATAAAATTAGTCGTTCCGTCGATGGGGTCCAGCACCCATAGCCAAGGGCTTTCCCCCTTTTTCCGCGCCCCTTCTTCCCCCAGGACACCGTGGGATGGAAAACGCTCCAGCAAGCGCCCGCAAATAAAATCCTGAGCCCATCGATCATTGGGTGTGACCACATCGTCATACCCGGTTTTTTCTTCCACCTCTCCCAGGCTTTCCAACCGGCGGCGCATCAGTTCCCGTCCACACTCCAGCAAAATCCCCCGGGCCAACAGCAAAGCTTTTCTCCCATCAGTCATAACGGGTGCCATCCTCCCGGATGAAATCATTGCGGTAACACAGATTGGATACCATCTGGCCGTTGATGAACACCTGCAAAATCACCGGCAGGCCGTCCTTTTTCCCCACCACCAACAGATCGCCGCATTTGCCTTCTTCGATGCTGCCGGTCCACTGTCCGATGCCCACGGCCCGGGCCGGATTGCGGGAAGTCATGTTCACCGCCTGGGGAAGGGTGAGCATCCCTTCTTCCCACAGGCGGAACACTGCATGAAGCAGCGCCGGCGGGAAATAATCGGAAACCAGGATATCAGCACAGCCCTCCCGGATGGCCTCCCGGGCCGAGAGGTTATTGGAATGGGAGCGGCCCATGAGCACATTGGTGGCCCCCACCACCACCTGCATCCCCTTTTCTCTGGCGGCCCGGGCCACATCCAGCTCCACAGGGAACTCGCAGATCCCGGCATGCAGGGACGAAGTGACATATTCCAATTTTTCCAGGCTGTCGTCGTCATGGGAAGCAATGGCAATCCCCTTTTCCGCCGCCAGATCGGCAGCTTCTTCCAGCTGCTGGGCTGTGAGCTTGGCCCGCTCCATTCTCTGGCGAAGAATCCGCTCCTTTTCCTCATCGCTTTGATCCTGGGCCATCACCCGCTGCTTGAAAAATTCCAGATCCCGGTACTGGCCCTGGCCCGGGGTGTGATCGGTAAAGGAGAGCAGCTGCATATCCCCTCGGCGGATAAACTCCAGCAGCAAGGGGTAGCAGTCCAGATTGGTGATGTCATACCGGCAATGGAACCGGTGCCGGATCAGATGGTCCCCTTCGTGGAAACGACGGATCAGTCCGGCCAGCTTGGTGAGATTTTCCGGTGTACGCAGACTGGAACGGTTGGCCCGAATGTTGCCGTTTGTCATGCTGAGAGAATGAAACATGGTGGTAATGCCCTGATTCACCAGTTGTTTTTCCTGTTCCCGCATGGCCAGTTCAAAATCAATCATGCTCTGGGGGCGGGGCTGGATTACCGTTTCGATGTTGTCCGAATGGATATCAATGAAGCCAGGGAAAATATAATTTCCCTGAACATCCAGCGTTCTGACTCCGGGATACCGGTCCTCCCACTGCCCTTTGGGACAGATTTCCCGAATCAGGTTTCCTTCCAGCACAACGGCGCCCTGGGAAAGCACTTTGTCCGGCAAAACCACTTCCCCATTGTGTATGATAAAAATCTCTTCCATGGTTCCTCCTTGGCCCGCTAAAGCAGCGAGCTGACCAATGTCTGTGTATATTCGTGAATGGGATCTTCCAGGATCTGATCGGTGAGGCCTTCTTCCACCACCCGGCCGCCCAGCATGACCATGGTCCGGTCGGCCATCATGCGGATCACCGCCAGATCGTGGCTGACCACCATCATGGCAATGCCCAGTTCTTTTTGAATGGAGCGGATCAGGTCCAGCACCTTGGCCTGCACGCTGAGATCCAGCCCGGTGGTCACTTCATCCAGAAAAAGAATGGGTGGATTGTTGGCCGTGGCCTTGGAGATCTGCACTCTTTGCTGCATTCCGCCGGAAAAAACAGCGGGAGCCTCCTTCATCCGCTCCGTCGGAATCTCCACATGGCGCAGCAGCTGCTGGCTCCGCCCGATCATCTCTCCCGCATTGCGGTTCCCGGCAGCAATGAGCTTTTCGGCTACATTGGCCCCGGAGGACAACCCCATGCGCAATCCCAGCATGGGGTTTTGGTAGACCATGCCCATCAGATGGTTGCGCAGATACCGTTTCTGCTGGCTGCTGGCCTGGAGGATATTGACCTGTCCCTGGTGATACAGGGAGATGTGAGCCTCGCCTCTGGTGGCCGGGCGGTCAAAATAAAGAGCCCGCAAAAGGGTGCTTTTACCGCTTCCCGATTCTCCCACGATCCCCAGAATCTCTCCGGGGAAGAGCTGAAAGCTCACATCCCGCACCGCCCAAATGGTATGGCATTTGGGGCACCGGCCCCGCTCGATCTCCGGATGACTGCGGCAGTAATCACAACCCTCTCCAAAACGCACTGTGATGTGTTTTCCTTCCAATACCGGCGTCCTGTTATCCATGGTTCGGCCCCTTTCCCTGGCGTTTCTCCTGCTCCTGTTGCTGCTGCCGGCGCTTCTGACAATAGCCGGTGTCGGAGCACTGATAATATGTCTCCCCCGTTTTTTCGTCCACCAGTTCGTCAAAATACACATTCTCCGCCCCGCACAACCGGCATTTCCGGCCGCTCATATCCTCCTGGCGGAAGGGATGATCCTCAAAGGCCAGAGATACCACATCGGTATAGGGAGGCACGGCGTAGATCTTCTTTTCCCGCCCGGCCCCAAACAAATAAAGGCACTGGGCCTGATGGAGCTTGGGGTTATCATACCGGGGAATGGGACTGGGGCTCATTACATACCGCCCATCCACCAGCACCGGATGGGAAGCACCCAGGAAGGGGGACCCACGGGTCAGAAGAGCTTCAAACAGATTCACCCAGATACCGGTATATTCTCCATCGGCATGAAGCTGACGGGTCACCTCTTCGTGAGGGTCCACCCGGCGCAAAGGCTCCGGCTGCGGCACCTGCAGCACCAGCACCTGGTCTTCCCGCAAAGGCTCTTCGGGGATTCGATGGCGGGACTGGATGATATCGGCTTTCTGGGTGTCGGTGGTGGTTTCCACTCCGGTGGTATGGCAGATTAGCCGCTTGATGCTGACGGCGTTGACGCTGTCGTCGTTGCCCTGGTCGATGACCTTCAGCGTGTCCTCCGGGCCGATGAGGGACATGGTCAACTGGATGCCGCCGGTGCCCCACCCCCGGCCGATGGGCAATTCCCGGGAACCAAAGGGCACCTGATACCCAGGAATGCCAATGGCATGCAGGATGGATCGGCGGATCTCCCTCTTGGAGCCTTCATCCAAAAAGGCGAAGTTATAATCTTCCCTGTCATTTTTGCTCGTCATGACCCATGCTCCTTTTTTGATTTCTCAGGCCGTCCAGCTTGGACTGGAAGGTGACATAGTGGGGCAGCTTCAAATGGGAAATAAATCCGTTCATCTCCAGACAATCCCCATGGAGCAGCACAAATTCCATATCGCTGGTGGGTCCGGTGTCTTTCAGCGTCAGGGCATGATCCAGCACGGCCATGGCAATGGCCTTGGTATCGTTGCGCCCCATGACGCAGCCATACCCCACTCCGATACCGCTGCTTCCGGGACGGCTTCCCATGAGCCCTTCCACCTCGGTGATATCCACAGAGCCCACATAGACCCTTTCCCCTTCTTCCAACGGAGAATCCACTTCAATGTCCAGCCAGCCATACCGCAGTTCTCCAATGGTGGGATGGGACATACCAAATCCCCGGATATCGCTATACGCCAAGCCGCTGACAAACCCGGTGTCGGCCCGGGTGAGCGTCTGCAAAATGGCGCTGCGGGGAGCGGGAAGGGGCAGCTTTTCCATGGTGATATCGCAGGGCTCGCTGGTGTCTTCCTCCACCTGTTCCAAAAGCCCTTCCTGCCGGAGAAGATCCAGCACCCGGGGCGCTTGATCGGAAAGAGTCCGGGGTGCTTCTTTTTCTTCCCGGAACTGTTTCTTCCAGCTTTGCAGATCCTCTTCCTTCTCCTGTCCCAGTCCGAAATCCAGCAGACGATGGACATAATCATAGGTGGCCCCCAGCTGCTGCCCTCCTGGAATGTCCTTAAAGGCCGAACTGATCCGGCGGCGGATGTGCATCTGGCTTCCATCCACAGTGCGGGAAGTGTAATTGCGCTGCAAGGTGCTCCGATACGCCCGCAGAAGGAAAACCGCCTCTTCCGGGCTTCCCTCACACTGCTTCAGCGCCAGGGCGGCGTAATCCGGCGCATACAGTCCCGCTTCCGACATGATCCGATCGATCAGAAGCCCCATCCGGTCCCGCAGGGCCGCCAGATCCACCGGTGCATCTCCCTGGGAGCGGTAATCCCGAAGCAGCTCAATGGAGGCGTCAATGGCCTCCTGGCCGCCTGTCACTGCAACATATCCCATGCTATTTTTCCTCCCATTTCACTTTCCGGGGCACGGCCATCAGCTCCCCTTCCGGTGTGAGAAAACAGATTTCCACGCCGCAAGGAAACTCGATCTCCATTTCCTGACGGATTTTCAGCCACCGGCTCCCCGTCTGGGGCAGATGGATGGAGATGCTCCCCTTTACCCCAGGGCCGGTGAGCATACTCTCTTCCCCGCCCCTCAAGGAGGGAATGCCTACAAACAATGTGGCGCTTTTGTGAGGTTCCGGCAAAGTCCCTTTCTTGGCCTTTTCCAGGATTTCCTCCACCTGATCGTTTTCCATGTCCTGGCTGTCCGGCAGAAAGATATAGTCGGCTTCTTCCAAGGCAGCCGGCCGGCCATAGGTCATTTGGCGAAGTTCTTCTTTCAAGGCGCTGTCTTGCATGACAGCAAAGGTGCAGCTGTTGTCCACAAGAGTCAAAGCGGCGGCCGCCATGACGCCCTGGGGATGCTCCAGATTCTGTCCTTCCCGGGCAATGGAGCGGATCTTTCCCGGCATGGCCAGGGCATCCATCAACTGTTTAAAGACCTTCTGGCAATCGAACACCAGGTCAAATCGGTCCGATGTGATCATAAGTCCTTCCTCCTGTCAATAGGAAACATCCAGGGTCTCAAACTGGACTTTCGAGCGGGCATGACGGGCAATTTCCCGCTGCTGCTCTCTTTCCAGCTCCTGCTGCCGCTGCTCCAGCGCCTGCAGCACCGGCTCTTTTTCCGGCAGATCGGTTTTCCGCAGCGCATCCACCACAGCGGCCGCCATGACCTTCTGAGTATCATCGCCCATCATCAGGGCAAATCCCTTTTTCCCTTCCAGCTCCACCATGGCTTCACAGGCCAGCATTTCCCCCAGATAGAACTGGGCTTTGGCCACAGTCTCCCGCATTTTGATCATCACCAGGGTTTTGGCCGGTTTGCGCAGCACCCGCACCGGGTATTTATCCATCACCGGCCCGATCAAATCCACCACCCACTGGCCGGAGCTTTGGCAAAGGACCTTGGAATAATTGCAAGTTTCCATCGTTCTCCTCTTTTCCGCTATCCGATTCTGGCTTTCTTCTCTTTGACAAAGGTAAAGAGCATCTCCATGGCGTAAGTGAACAGCAGCACCATGCCGATGGCCACAATGGCCTGGCCGTAGGCATAGCGGCCAAAACTGTTGGAGATCACATAACCGATGCCCCCGGCTCCCACTGTTCCCAGCACCGAAGAAGCTTCAAAATTGCTTTCAAAGCTGATGGAGGTCCAGGCGATCAGTCCGGTGAGGGCCGATGGCAACACCGCACTGAAAAAGATCTTCACACGGCCTGCGCCCATGGCCTGAAGGGCCTCCAGAGTTTCCTGGGGCACTTCCTCGAAACACTGGGCAAAGGAACGGGCAAAAAAGGATGTACTGAAAATACAGATGCCGATGATGCCGGCGTCCGGGCCGAACCCAACGCAGACCAGCACCAAAAGCACCCAGATGATGGAGGGAATGGCCCGCAGGAATGTCATGGCCGCAGAAAGCAATGTGGAAAGCCACCGGAAGGGCGTCAGATTTTTGGCCAGAAACACCGCCAGCACCATTCCTCCCAGCATGCTGTACACCGTGGAGAGGACAGCCACGGCCACCGATTCCAGCAGAGAAGTGAAGGTGATATCCACCTGGCTGAAATCCAGTTCTGCCAGTTTACCAATGGCTGCGGGGATCTCTCCCACTCCCTGAACAAGCTGCTCCATATCCAGCTTCATGCCCACAAGAGCCAGTGCTCCCAAAATCGCAAAGGCCAGCAAAAACAAGTGCAATGTCCGATCCCGGCTGGGATCTTTGGTGCGGATCCGTCCCCGGCTGTCCCACAGCAGATCTTCCGGCCTTGTTTCCTGTTGGCCGCTTCCCGGTGCCAGCATCTTGGCGGGAGCAGTTGTAGCTATGCTGTTCATCAGGCCAGTACCTTCTTTCTCAGAAAATTGGTGAGCATATCCACCAAAATGACAATGGCGGCAATGAGCAAAATCACGCCGATGGCGGAATGATACCGAAACTGTTTGATATAACCCATCATCACAAGACCGATGCCTCCTCCTCCCACAGCGCCCACCAAAGTGGACGAGCGGATGTTGACTTCCAAAGAATAGAGCAGCCAGGACAGAAACCCCGGCAAACAAGCGGGCACGATCACCTGGGTAATGGTGGTCAGCCGCCCGGCCCCTACTGCCTCCATGGCCTCCAGGCTTTCTCCTCCCACTTCATCGATGGTCTCGATAAAGGAGCGGATGAGAAAACCGCAGGTGGTGATCAGCAGGGCCAGCACCCCCACCAGATTGCCAATGCCGAAAGACATGATGAGCAGAAATGTCCAAATCATGCTGGGGATATTCCGCTGTACCGAAGCCACCAGGCGAATGATCTTTTTCAGCGGCGGCCAGGGCGATGTGGTGTTGGAGCCCAGAAAAGCCAGAGCCAGGGAGCACACAGAGGCCACCAGACTGGCGCCCACCGCCATGCAGATGGTTTGCAGCACCCCTTCCTCGATGGTCTGCCAATCGGCAATCTTGGGCGGAAGCAGATCCTGAAAGATAAAATCCCAGAAATTTTCCATGTTCAGCAGAAAATCAAAGGGGTTGTACCCGGTGGACACCGTGGATATCACAAAAAGTATCCCTACTCCCAACGCCACCAGAAGGGTCATGATCTTTTCCCGCCGGGGGATGAGCGGAATGGATGTTTTCCTATTCATTGACTGCTTTTCCCCCTTCCATGCTCACTGTCAACTGGCTGAGCGGCGCATCATAGATGGTCTCGATCATCTGGTCGGTGAGTTTTTCCGGCACATCGTCAAATACCACCCGGCCCTGGTGAATTCCCACGATCCGGTCCGCATAGGTACGGGCCACATCCACCTGATGGAGATTGACAATGCAGGCGATCTTCTTTTTGTGGGCCATCTGCTGGATTTGGTCCATGATCACCTTGGAGGAATTGGGGTCCAAGGATGCGATGGGCTCGTCGCACAGCAGCAAAGTGGGGTCCTGCATCAGGGCCCGGGCAATGCCCACCCTCTGCTTCTGGCCTCCGGAAAGCTCCCCGGCCCGCTTGTAGATCATGCCCCGCAGTCCCACCATTTCCAGAATCTCCAGCGCTTTTCGTTTGTCCTCTTCGCTGTAACGGCCCAGCACCGCATCGGGTGTGGACAAATACCCCAAACGCCCATGGAGCACATTCTGAAACACCGAAAGGCGATAAACCAGATTGAAGCTCTGAAAGATCATACCGATCTGTCGCCGCAAAGGCTTGAGCTGGCTCTCTCTGCGAAGGGCGGCCATATCCTGCCCCTGAAACAGAATCTCTCCCTCCGTGGGCTGGATCATCCGGTTGATGCAACGAAGGACGGTGGATTTCCCCGCCCCGGAGGGGCCGATGATCACCACCAGCTCCCCCTGGGCCACATCAAAACTCACATCCTCCACCGCACGGGTGGGACCATAGTATTTTTTCAGGCCGCGTATACTCAGCACCTGTTCCATTTGCCCGTTCCTTTCTGCCTGGTTCATCAGTCGCTCAGCCCGTACTCTTCCTTCAGCTCGGCCAGGTAATCGTAGGTGCTGTCTTCCACTTCCACATAGCGCTTATCCGGCTCGCCCAGAGCAGTGAAGTACTCTTCGCTGTAATCCAGCAGGAAATCCCGGATCTTGTCTTTCAGTTCCTGGGGCAGATCTTTCTGCACAGCGATGGGGCTGCCGGGAATCAAGGGGGATGTATGGATGATCTTCACATCTTCCTCATTGAAGTTCCCCTCGTCCAGCTGATTCTGATAGGTGCCGGAGGATACCGCAGCGGCATCCACATTCCCCTGCACCACGGCCTGAAGAGAGGCGGCGTGATTGCCGGCATACATAGCCGATTTGAAGAACTTTCCATCGGTGTGCAGATCGTCAAAGGACAGGTCATCATCGCCGATCTCATTGAGAATCTCATCGGAAGGCACCACATTGCCGCTGGTGGACTCCGGGTCCACAAAGGCAAATGTCTTTCCCTCCAGGTCCTCCACGCTGTCGATATCGCTGTCCGCCGAAGTGATGATATGGGAATAATAGCCGATCTCCCCGTTGGTGGCCGTGGTCACCAGGCATTCGGCCCCGGCCCGCTCCCGGGCCGTCACATAAGAGAAGGGCCCAAGCATGGCCAGCTGTGCGTGGCCGGTGCGCATGGCTTCCACCGCGGCGCTGTAATCGGTGGCCCGGTAAGTTGTCACCGGAATGCCGATGGCTTTGCTCATCTCTTCCGCCATATCATCCCGCAGCTGCACGGATTTTTCCGTGTCTTCACCGGGAATGAGCACCATCACCACTTCTTCCACACCGTAGTCGGCGGTCTGTTCCGCACCGCTGCCGCCGGAAACAGTTTTTTGCTCCCCTTCCTTGCTGTCCTGGCTGCATCCAGTGAGCACGCCACAGGTCATGGCCGCCATGAGCAGAGCTGCTGTCATTCGTTTCACTTTCATTCCGTGAATCCTCCTTCGATTCCGTTGCTTGTCTGCCGTGGTCTTGCTTACGGGGCCATCCTACGGCCCTTTTGTAAAGGCGCCAAGTGGATTTGGTCAAAGTTCGCCCCAGCCCATTGCACTCCCCTCAGCGCCCCTCTATAATGGGTTCGTACCGAAAAGGGAGGAGCCTTTATGAAAGAAAAACCTTGGGAAAGCATTGCAGAAAAGCTGATGCAGGACATCAAAAGCGGAAAACTCCCTCCAGGAGAAAAGATGCCCAGCCAAAACCAACTGGCCGGACACTATGGCGTGCCTCGCACCCACATCCGCAAGGCCTATGAACAGCTGGAAGAGCTGGGGTATCTTTTTTCCCACCAGGGAAAAGGCACCTTTGCCTCCCTTCCTCCCCGCATGATCCCCCTGGCCATGGAGCTATCCGGTTTTGCCAAAAAAATGGCCCAGCAGGGTCTATCATGCGAAAACCGGGTGGTGCAGCGAAAATGGGTGAATTACAAACCCCAGCTGTTTCAAATTCTGGGAGCCTCCCCTCAGGACAAAGTCCTGAAAATAAGCCGTCTGCGGGTGGTGGACGGCGTACCGGCCGCCTTGCACACTAGCTATCTTTCTGCCGCCCGATTCCCTCAGCTGGAAACAGAGGGAGAGGGCATCCAATCGGTCAGCCAATATCTTCGCGCTCAGGGCTATGAACACTGCCAGGTATCCCAGCGGTGCCTGGCCATGATGGTACCTACCAAAAAAGAACGGAAGCTTTTAGAGCTTCCCGGATGCTGTCCTGCACTGATTCTCACCTCCAAAACCCTTTCTTCCCCAGATGGCGAAGTTTTGGAAGTGCTGCGCATCGTGTATCGCGGCGACCGTTTTGTCTTACAGCTTTGATTGATCTATTTTGTTGAGAGGAGAACCTTGCATGATTACCCAACAGGCCGGTGGCCTTTCTTTTTGTTTGCAACAGCCCTTTGATTTTTCCTTCCTCCATTGTTACGGTCAGCCCTTCCAGGTCTTTGATCAGCAGGATTCCGGCTGCATGGGCTTTGGTCTGGAGCACAGAGGCCGCCGCTATTTTCTCAAATTGGCCGGGGCCATGCCCTGCCGCAGCAAAATCCCGCCACAGCAAGCCATCGACCGTCTGGAGCAGGCCGCGGAACTTTACCGGAACCTGGCCCATCCCAACCTGATCCCTCTTTTGGATGCCCGGCCAGTACCCCAAGGCTTTGCACTGCTTTTCCCCTGGGTGGAGGGGCTGTGCATGGGCAAACAATATCCCACCCGGGAAGCGTTTTTATCCCTGCCTCTTCCCGTGCGGGAAAAAATCTTTGAAGAGATCCTGGATTTTCACAATCTTGTGGGAATGCTGGGGTATCTGGCTGTGGATTTCTATGATGGCTCCATTCTCTACGATCCGAAAAAAGGCCAGACCCTGATCTGCGACATCGATGAATACCAGCAGGAACCCTACCGTAATCCCGTGGGCCGGATGCCCGGCTCCACCCGTTTCATGGCCCCGGAGGAATTTCTCACCGGCGAGCACATCGATCAGCGCACCAATGTATACCGCATGGGCGCCACCGCCTTTGCTCTCTTCGGAAAAAACGGCTCCCGACAACACCGGGACTGGCCCCTGTCTCCCAACCGTTTTCAAGTGGCCCGACAAGCCACCCTGGAAGAGCCCGATTTGCGCCAACCCTCCCTTTCGGAATTTCTCCGGCAGTGGCAGCAAGGATAAAAAAGCTCCGAAAACCGATCAAAGGTTTTCGGAGCTTTTCTCTTTTCTTTACAAAACCAGTTCCACCCGGCTGCCGCCGGACCGGTCTTTTTTCACCAGGACCTGCTTTTCGATTTTTTCTTTCAGGGAGGCCACATGGGAGATGATGCCCACCAGCTTTTTCCCTTCGGTCAGACCGCTGAGCGCCTGGATGGCCTGGGCCAAGGATTCTTCGTCCAGTGAACCGAATCCCTCGTCCACAAACATGGTATCCAGCTGCACGCCGCCGGAGACCGACTGAATTTCATCGGACAACCCCAGAGCCAGGGACAACGCCGCCTGGAAGGACTCCCCGCCGGACAGACTGCGCACGCTGCGGCAGGAGCCGTTGTAGTGATCGATCACTTCCAGTTCCAGGCCGGTCTGGCTCCGGTTGTTTTCCCCACCAGCCTTTCGCCGCAGCTCATATTGATTGCCGGACATCACCAAAAACCGGCGGTTGGCACGCCGGATGATCCGGTCAAAAAAGGTCATCTGCACATAGGTCTCCAGCATCACCTTTTCCTGGCCTCTCAAAGAGCCGTTGACGGTATCGGAAAGGGCCGCCATCCACCGGTACCGCTCTTCCCGCCGGACCAGATCCCGGGATCTCTCCACAACCTGCTCCCGTATGGTTTCATTGGTCTGCATCCGGGTGCGGATCTGCTGCTGCCGATCCAGTTTTTCCTGCCGCTGCCGGGTCAATGCCTGATTCCTTTCTTCCAGGGTCTTTCGATCGGTATCGCTTCCCTGACGCAGCAGCTCTGTCATCTGCCGGAGGACCGCTTCCAGCTGGGTCAGGCGGGTCTGTTGCTGGCGATTATCCTGTTCGGCCCGCAGCAGGGCCTGCTCCATCTTTTCTTTTTGCCGGCTCAAATCGGCATGATGGGCTTGGGCCTGGCGCACATCGGGGAAGCGCAGCTGTCCGGCCAACGCGGACACCTGCCCG
>JAHZHY010000092.1:531-2560 GCA_019420045.1 Clostridiales bacterium | reverse complement strand
CCTCCGGACCGAAATGGTATTGGGCCGCCCGATCATCCGGACGATTGAGGGACAGCTCACCCACAGCACAACCGGCAGAAAGGGCGATCTGCTTGCCTACTTCCATGGCGGCCTTCCGACTGCCGCCAGTGGGGCTGAAACTCATCACATGAATAGTTCCCATTGTTCTTCCTTCTTTCTCTATTGATCCTGTTTTTCCACCCGCACCCCTTGGGGCACGATAAACTTCATCCCTTGACGCAACACCGCCTGCAAACGAGGAGTATAGGCGATCTCTCCGTCCAGATTGACGCACAGATCCTTTCCATCCCGGCGGCGGATCTCTATTTCATGGGCCGGGACTCTTTTGATATACTGAGGATATTGATACCCCAAGCCTTTTTTATAGGCCCCTACCACCTTGGCCGCCGTCATACGGCCCACTTTGCTCACCAGAAGCACATCCAGCTGCCCATCCTGAGGGTCGGCATCGGGCACAGGGCAGAAGCCTCCCCCATACCACCGGCCATTGGCGGCAAAGATCATGGAATAATCTCCATCGTAGCTTTTGCCATCGATGATGACCTGATAGCTTTCCCCCAGGCCCCGGAGAATGTTTTCCGCCGCAGAGAACACATAGGGCCACTGTCCCCGGCACAGGGGCAGGCGCTTGTATTTTCCCACGCCTGCCGCCACCCGGGCGTCGATGCCCACCGACAGCACATTCACTGCACCGCCGCAGTTGGTCTCCACATAATCCACCGGCAGTTCTTCCCCTTTTGTCAGCTCCGGCAGCTGGAAAAACCGGTTCATCTGCCGTCCGAACACCTTGATGAAATCGTTGCCGGTACCAGCGGGGAAATGACCCACCGCCACATTCCACATGCCAAAAGCTCCCCTGGCCGCTTCGTTCAGGGTGCCGTCGCCGCCACAGGCATAAAACCGCAGATGCTGTCCGCCCCCTTGCAGGCAGGCCTTCCGCACCAGCTCCACTCCGTGGCCCGGGTGCTCGGTGACCAGGATCTCATATTCCAGATTCTGCTCCAGGGCGGCTTTCCGGCACACCCCGGCCAATTCGGCCTGACGGCCCCGGCTTCCCGCCGCCGGATTGATCAAAAAGATGTGTTTCATCTTCTCTTTTCCCGCCCCTCTTCCACAGCCTGTTTATAGTACATAAACAGCTGGCATTTGAGCATTCCGTTATAGAGCTTGCGCCGCTTGTCCGCCTTGGCTCCAAAATAGGTCTCAAACTCCGGATCAGAAGTGATGATATACTTTTTCAGTCCCGGCGTCTGGTGCAGCGCCCGGCCCAGCCCGTCATAAAGGGCCCGGGCTTCCTCCTGGGTGGACAACCGCTGCCCATAAGGAGGATTGGTGAGCAGCACCCCTTTCCGGCCGGTATAGGGCAGGCCCAGAGCATCGGCCCTGCGGATGGTGATCAGATCTTCCACCCCGGCCCGGCGGGCATTCTCCCTGGCCAGTTCCACCGCTTCTCCCGAAATATCGCTGGCTGTGATGGGTAGTTTCTCCCGCACTTCTTCCCCCAAGGCCCGCTGACGCTCTTCCTCCCAGCAGGCGTTGTCCTCAAAGAGCCAGTTTTCCCCTTCAAAGCTGCGGCGGGCTCCCGGGGCGATACGGCAGCACACCATAGCCGCTTCGATGGCCAATGTGCCGGAACCGCAGAAAGGATCGATCAGCTCTTCCCGGCCACGGTACCGGGTGATCTTCACCAGGCTGGCCGCCAATGTCTCCCGCAGAGGGGCCTGCTGAGTGGCCAGGCGGTACCCCCGCTTATAAAGAGGCGCGCCGGTGGTATCCAGATAGATCTCCGCCTGATCTTCCAGCAGCGCAAAGCGGATCTGGTATTTGACCCCGGTTTCGGGGAACCAGGACAGATTGTAGCTCTCCTTCAGACATTCCACCACTGCCTTTTTGATGATCCGCTGGCAATCGGGAACGCTGTGCAGCTGGGAACCTACGCAATAGCCCACCACCGGGAAAATGCTGTCGCTTTGCAGATAATCGGCCCAGGGAATGCTTTTGACCCCCT
>JAHZHY010000092.1:0-521 GCA_019420045.1 Clostridiales bacterium | reverse complement strand
TAAGCCGGAAAGGAGGCCAGGCGCAGAAGCACCCGTTCTCCGCAGCGCAGACGCAGATTGGCCCGGGCGCATTCCGACATAGGACCTTCAAAATAGACCCGGCCGTTTTCCGTCCGGACCCCCTCAAAATGCTGGTAGCGCAGCTCGTCGGCCACCAGGCCCTCCACTCCCAAAAGACAGGGGACACAAAAGGTATAGTTCATGGTTTCTCTCTTTCTCCTCTTCCCTGCGGCCTGTGCCGCATCTACTTTTTATTATCGCAGATTTTTTCCCTCCCGGCAATGGCCCCGCGGCTTTTGGAAAAACTTTTTGCGGCGAGCCGCCGCTCCCATTCTTTTTCTTTTCTTTGCTCCGGCGGGTTGTACGGATCGGGGCAAAGCCTCTCCTTCATCCACACGAATATTTCGGCAGTTTAAAAGCGGCGGACTTTCGCCCGCCGCTTCAGACTGTCGAGAAACCGATATAACGAAAAAGGCCGTTTGCCCTACCCTTCATCAATCCGCAGAAAGCCGCGACCTGTG
>JAHZHY010000091.1 GCA_019420045.1 Clostridiales bacterium | reverse complement strand
GCACCAGGCGGCAGGCGGTGATAAGGGTGTGGGCAATGTGGGCATCCAGGCTGGTGCGGTTCAAAGCCCGACGCAGAAGTTTGAGGACAAGGCGGATGAGCACATAGCCCACTAGGATCAGAATCGCTCCCCGCAGAAGGGTGTCTATGCTCAGGCGGGAGAGGGTCTTGAAAAGGGGTTCCAGGTTGGTCAATGGTTTTTCTCCTTTCGATTCAACCAAAAATTGCGGTGGATTCTTTCATAATATACACTAAAATTCAGGGTTTTGGCAAGATTTCGTAGACAAGTTCCACAGACTGCGGTATGATAGAACCAGCGGGAAAAAGGGAAGATGCTCTGCCATAAGGCGGAGGCCTTGCCTGCATGGCGTAAAGCCATTGATTTTTTTCAAAACCGGAAAAGGAGACTGAGCAGTATGAAACCGATCAAAGTTCCTGACTTTGCCAATTACAAAATGCTCTCCAACATGGAATTTTCTCCTGATGGAAAGTATGGTGTGCTCTGCGTTTCTCAGGCCGATGTGGAAAGCAACAGCTATTACACAAACCTGTGGGCCTTTAACACCAAGAAGGGCGCTTTCAGACAGCTGACCTCTGGCAACAGCGAGCGTTCCTTTGATTTCAACAGCCCCAAATCGGTGATTTTCCCCGGTGTGCGGGCCGAAAGCGACAAGAAAAAGGTGCAGAAGGGCGAAATGCTCACCGTCTTTTATGAGATCAGTCTGGAGGGCGGCGAAGCCAAGGAGCTGTTCCGGGTGCCTCTCAACGGCGCCACAGCCAAAAAAGTGGGCAAGGATCTGTATCTGATCTCCGCCCTGTTTGACAATGCCCGTCCGGACTTTGCCGCCCTCAAGGGGGATAAGCTGGCGGCGGCCAAGAAGGCCTGGGAAGAGGAAAAGGACTATGAAGTGGTGGATGAGCTGCCCTTCTGGTTCAACGGCCGTGGCTTTATCAACAAAAAGCGCAATCGTCTGTATCTGTATAACGCCAAGAAAAAGAAGCTGCAGGCCCTCACCGAGCCCCTGTTTGATGTGGGCGGCGTGAAGTTCTGCTCCAAGTGCGGCAAGGTGGCTTACACCGGCCACACTTTCAACGCCCGTCGAGCCCAGAGCAGCGCCCTCTATCTCTATGATGTGGAGACCGGCGAGACCAGCTGCCTGGTGGAAGACGGCACTTACAGCATCGGCAGCTTCTGCTTTGACAATGCCCATGGGGAGATCGTTTTCAGCGCCAATCCCATCAAGGATGGCTATCCTGCACCGGGCAACAACCTGTATGCCGTGTCCCTTAAGGGCGGCAAGGTGGAAGCCGTTTACGAAGGCATCCCCGAAGAACTGGGCTGCACCACCGGCTGCGATGTGCGCTATGGCGGCGGCAATACTATGAAGGCCGTGGACGGCGTACTGTATCTGGTCACCTCCTATGACAACACCAGCGGCCTGTGCTCTCTGAAGCGGGGCGAAAAGAAGCTGCATCATATCACTGCTCCTTCCTTTGGCGTGGACTTCTTTGGCGTCAGCGAAGGCCGGTTCTTCACCGTGGGCCTCAATGGCACCAAGATCCAGGAAGTCTATGAAGTCAATGTGGAGAACGGCGAATACAAGCAGCTGAGCCAGTTCAACACCGCTTTCTTCAAAGACAAGTATGTGGCCGAGCCTCAGCCCCTGTCCTTCGTGAACAAGGATGGCGTGCGCATCGATGGCTTCGTGCTGCTGCCCATGGACTATGACGACAAGAAAAAGTACCCCGGCATCCTGGAGATCCACGGCGGTCCCCGCACCAATTACTGCGGCGGCTTTATGCATGAAATGCAGGTCATGGCCAGCGCCGGCAGCTTTGTGTTCTTCTGCAACCCCAGAGGTTCTTCCGCCCGGGGCGAGGAATTTGCCGACATCCGCGGCAAATACGGCACCATCGACTATGAGGACCTGATGGCCTTCACCGATGAAGTGCTGAAGAAATATCCCCAGATCGACGAGAAGCGGCTGGGCGTCACCGGTGGTTCCTATGGCGGCTTTATGACCAACTGGATCATCGGTCACACCAACCGGTTCAAGGCGGCAGCTTCCCAGCGTTCCATTTCCAACTGGGTCAGCTTCTATGGCGTGTGCGACATCGGCCCCTGGTTTGGCCAGCGTGAAATGGGTGGCGCTACTCCCTGGAACAACCTGGAAGGTCTGT
>JAHZHY010000090.1:4142-7279 GCA_019420045.1 Clostridiales bacterium | reverse complement strand
ATTCATTTTCTCTCATTGCTCTCCCTTTCCCCCCAGCAGCAGTTCAAAACTCACCCGGCCTACCACACTGGATACCGGGATGGTAAAGGCAATGCCTTCACCGGGGCTATCCATGGAAAATTTCTCTTTCATTCCCTCCAGCATCCGCTGGGCCACTGGGCGGGAGGCGGTGCACAGCACCACATCCTTTTTGCTGTCCCCCAGTCCCAGGTAGTTGAGGATATCCTGGCTGGCGGTGCCTCGTCCCAGGGCCACCAGACGCACCTTTCCGCCGCAGAAGGCACAAAAGGTGGCGATCTTTTCTCCCTGCCCCCGGGCGGCCACCGCCACAAACAGGAGGATTCGCCGGCTTTCTTCTTGCTTTTTTGCCACAGTTATCCCTCCATTTCGATGAGTTCGGTCTCGTCCAAAGCAAATTCCTCTCTGGGCTGCTTCTTCTGGCGATACACCGACCACAGGCCCAGGATCTGAATGGCCAGCAAGGGGGTCATGGCCACCATGGCCACGATGCCGAAAGCATCAGAGAGCACATTGCCCCCCATGGCCTGGCAGGCCCCCATGGCAAAGGGCAACAGGAATGTGGCCGTCATCGGCCCGGAGGCCACACCGCCGGAGTCAAAGGCCACAGCGGTAAAGATCTTGGGTACAAACAAAGTGAGCATCAAAGCCACCAGATAGCCGGGCAACAGGAAATACCAGATGCTCACGCCCCAGATCACCCGAGCCATGGCCAAACCCAGGGAAACGGCCACGCCGCACATCAGGCTAATGAGCATGGCGCTGCGGGAGATAGTACCGCCGGAGATCTCTTCCACCTGCTTGTTGAGCACATGCACCGCAGGCTCGGCGGCCACCACGAAAAATCCCATCACCATGCCGATAGGAACAAGAACCCACCGATAGGAAAGGGCGGCGATCGCACCGCCCAGGAAATTCCCTGCGGACAAAAAACCGATGTTGGCCCCTGTGAGAAAAAGCACCAGCCCCACATAGGTATAGACGGCACCCACGCCCACTCGGATCATCTGCCGTCGGGGCAGGTGGAGAAAGAGCACCTGGAACAACGCGAATGCCCCCAGAATGGGCAGGAGGGCGATAAGCACTTCCTTGGCATAATGAGGAAAGGCCTGGATGTATTGAGAAATAATCTCGCCCAGGCTATGGGGTGTTTCCGGCACCGTGGCGCCATAGGCCCCACCCGCGGCGCCATAAAACTGGCTGAGCAGCAGCACTGACAAAATGGGGCCGATGGAGCACAGCGCCACCAGTCCGAAGCTGTCGTCATGGGCGCTGCGTCCGCCCCGAACGGCGGCCACACCGATGCCTAGCGCCAGGATAAAGGGCACCGTAATAGGGCCGGTGGTGACGCCGCCAGCGTCAAAAGCTACCGGCAGAAACCCCGGCTGCACCCAAATGGCCAGGAAAAACACCAAGCCGTAGCAGATCATCAAAATCAAACGCAGACTTTTTTGAAAAATAATGCGCAGCAATGCGGCCACCAAAAACAGGCCCACCCCTGCCGCCACCAGAAAGATCAGCGGCTTATCCGGCACAGCCGGCACCTGCCGGGCCAGCACCTGGAGATCGGGCTCGGCCACCGTGATGAGCACCCCCATCACCAGCGCAGTAACAATCAACAGTTTCAGGTTTTTGGAGCGGGTCAGCTGTGCACCGATTCGCTCCCCCATGGGCATCATGGACAGATCGGCCCCCAGAGAAAACAGGCACATTCCCACGATCAACAGGATCAACCCCACCAAAAAGGAGCCGAACATCCCCCCGGGCATGGGGGCGATGGTAAAATGAAGCAACAGTACGATCAAACCAATAGGTATTACGGCGCTAAAAGATTCCAGAAACTTTTCCCGAATCTTTCGCAGAGCATTTCTTCTGATTTCCAATTTGTTTGGCATGTTACGACCCATCCCCCCTTTTTTCTTTTCCATTTGTGAATACAAAATGCATATTTCCTTCTCCATCCCTCCTTTTTGCGCCTTTTACTTTTCGCCATTCCTCTGAATTATTTTGACAGAACAGCAAATTTTAAGGCAATTTTATTTTTTTCAAAAATATTTTATATTTATTGTAACATATCAAAGCACAGAAAAACAGTGGCAATCCGTATAAAAATCCAACTTTTGTGTTTTTATCTTTGCTCATATCATAAAAAACAGGCCCGGGAGTGAAAACCCGAGCCTGTTTTTTCCTTTTTCTTTTTACAGCACCCGTCCGGATGCCTGATACAGCAGGGCATTGCAAATGGCGGCGGCCACATTGCTGCCGCCCTTCCGTCCCCGGGCCACAATGCAGGGGGCTTGGGAGGCGATGACCTCCTCCTTGCTCTCCACCACATTGACAAAGCCCACCGGCACGCCAATAATCAGGCGAGGGTCGATTTTCCCCTCCTCCATCAACTGGCACAGACGCAGCAAAGCGGTGGGGGCGTTGCCCACGGCGATGATCAGAGGGGCCTTGATCAAAGCGGCCCGCTCCATGCAAACCACCGCCCGGGTGACGCCCCGCTCCTTGGCCTCTTTGGCCACATCGGCATCGGCCATAAAGCAATGGGCCGCACCGCCAAAGCCTTCCAGAGTCTTTTTGCTCACGCCGCTGTAAGCCATGTTGGTGTCGGTGACGATGTGCGCCCCTTCCCGGATGGCTGCAATCCCCTTCTCCACCGCTTCCGGGGAAAAGTACAAAGAATCGGCATAATCAAAATCCGCTGTGGTGTGAATCACCCGCTTGATCACCGGTTCCTGCTCCGGAGAAAAATGCCGGTCGCCCAGCTCTTTTGTGATGATTTCAAAGCTGCGCTTTTCGATGCCGGCCGGGTTCTGTGTTTCCAATTTTCCTGTCATGGCCGTTCCTCCTTGGCTCCTTCTTCCAATATCTGATACACCTTGTCCATATCCAGACTGCGCCGGATGGCGTCGGCCAGAATGTCATACTGCTGCTCTTTGTAGGCTTTGTAATCCATCTGCTCCACCTGCTGAGGGTCCAGGCCCTTGCGGGCAAAGAGCAGGGAAACCAGTTTCTGCACAAGCTCGCCCCCGTCCAGAATGCCATGAACATAAGTTCCCAGCACATTCCCCTGGGAGGCTCCATCCTGCTTCTCCCATCCCTCTCCCGTGAGGGCT
>JAHZHY010000090.1:0-4124 GCA_019420045.1 Clostridiales bacterium | reverse complement strand
GTGAATCTCGTATCCCTGGAAGGCACAGCCTTCCAAAGGAGCAAAAAAGCCCTGGGCCTTTGTGATGCGCCCCTGGGTCTGGGTGCGGGTCTTTTGGGGCAGAAAATCGGTTTCAATGGGCAGAAGACCCAGCCCCCGCAGGCTGCCTCCCTCTTCCACGCCCAAGGGGTCCCGCAGGACCTGACCCAGCATCTGATAGCCGCCGCAGATGCCCAGAATGGGCACGCCCTGGCTTTCCTTTTTGAGAATGGCCCCTTCCAGACCGCTTTCCCGCAGCCAGCGCAGATCACCCATGGTATTTTTGGTGCCGGGCAAAATGATGAGATCGGGCTCGCCCAGCTGAGAAGGGCGGGACACATACCGCACGCCCACTCCCTGGGTCCGCTCCAGGGCGGCAAAATCGGTGAAGTTGGAAAGCCGGGGCAGACGGATGACGGCAATATCCACCAAGGCAGGCGTTTCGTTGTCCAAACGGGCCGCCAGGCTGTCCTCTTCCTCGATATCCACCGACAGATAGGGTACCACGCCCACCACCGGCACCCGGGTCAAATTTTCCAGCATAGAAAGGCCGGGACGGAGGATCTCCACATCTCCCCGGAATTTGTTGACGATCAGGCCCCGGATTCGCTGGCGCTCCTCCTCTTCCAGCAGGGCCACCGTGCCATACAGGCTGGCAAACACGCCGCCCCGGTCGATGTCCCCGGCCAGCAGCACCGGTGCGCCCGCCATGCGGGCCATACCCATGTTGACGATGTCCTGCTGTTTCAGGTTGATCTCAGCCGGGCTTCCTGCTCCTTCCAGCACGATGATATCATTTTCGGCGGCCAGGGAGTCATAGGCCTCCAAAATGGAGGGAATCAGCTTGTGCTTATAGGCAAAATACTCCCGGGCCGGCATGGTGGAAAGTACCTGCCCCCGAAGGATCACCTGACTTCCCACATCGCTGGTGGGCTTGAGCAGAATGGGATTCATCCGCACATCGGGCTCCACCCCCGCCGCTTCGGCCTGCACCACCTGGGCCCGGCCCATTTCCAGCCCTTCTTTGGTAATAAAGCTGTTGAGGGCCATGTTCTGGCTTTTGAAGGGGGCCACCTTGTAGCCATCCTGGTGAAAGATGCGGCAAAGCCCGGCGCACAGCAGACTTTTGCCGGCATTGGACATGGTGCCCTGGATCATGATGGACTTGGCTTTTTTCATATTACCGATCCCCCTCTCCCGCCTGGCGGATGCACTCCACCAGACGCTGATTTTCCTCCCGGGTGCGCACCGCCACCCGGTACCATCCCTCGCTCAGGCCGGGATAATTGGCACAGGAGCGGATCATCACGCCCAGCCGCCGCATCTTTTCTCCCAGCTGGGGCACATCGCTGCGGAAAAACAGATAGTTGACGCTGCCGCCCACCACATGCACTCCGGCCCGTTCCAGCTGCTGCCACAGCCAGGGGCGTTCCTGTCCGATGAGAGCCCGCACATTCTCCACATACTGATCTTCCTGCAAGGCCGCCAGACCGGCCTCCTGGGCCAGCACTGACACGCCCCAGGGCTGTCCCGCTCCAGCCATCTGGGAAAGCAGCTGCCGGTCACCGCACAGACAGTAACCCAAACGGATACCCGCCATGGCATACAGTTTGGTGAAGGCCCGCAGCAAAAGCAGAGGCGCTCCCTCCTGCACCTCTTTTTTCAGAGTGTGCTCCCAGGGACGGGGCAAAAAGGAAAGAAAGCACTCATCCACCACCAGCAAAATGCCCTTTTCCCGGCATTTTTCCCAGATCTGCCGGAGCAACGAAGGGGCAATCAGGTTTCCGGTGGGATTGTTGGGATTGCAGAGAAAGACCATATCCGGCTTCCCTTCCAGCGCTTCCAGAAACCGGGGCGTCAGGGCAAAGCCCTCCTCTTTGGTCAGCAGATACCGGTCCACCTCACAGCCAAAGGCAGTGAGGGCCTGCTCATATTCGGCAAAGGTGGGGGCGGTGACCAGTGCACGCCGTGGCCGCACCGCCAGCACCAACCGGAAGATCAGATCGGCGGCTCCATTGCCGCACTGGATGTATTCTGGGTCAATCCCCTCTTTTTCCCCAATGGCCCGGCGCAATTTGCGGCACAGCGGGTCGGGATACTGGGTGGCCTGGCTCAAACTGTCAATCACCCCCTGGCGCACCCCTTCCGGCAGCCCCAAGGGACTGATGTTTGCCGAAAAATCCAAAGGCTCCCGGCCAAATTCCTCCCGGAATCCTTCCACATCTCCTCCATGGATCAGTTTCACAAAATCCCTCCCCACAAAATCAGCCGCCCGCCAAGACACAAAAGCAGGCAGCAAAAACTGGTGCAGAACATAAGTTTTCCCACCCGGGGGATGTCCTCCGGCTGGGTAGGCCGCAGAGCATCTCCGATGGTGGGCTTTTCCACCAATTTCCCAAAATAATAGGCGCTTCCCGCCAGCTCCACGCCCAAGGCCCCGGCAGCGGCCGCTTCGGTCTGGGCGGAGTTGGGGCTTTTGTGGTTCCGCTTATCCCGCCGCCAGATAAAAAAGGCGTTTTTTCCCCGGTAGCCCGGCAGCAGAAAGGCGGAAAGCACCATCAAGGCCCCGGCCAGCCGGGCGGGCAGAAAGTTCATCACATCGTCCAGCCGGGCGGGGATGCGGCCAAAATACAGATATCTGTCGTTTTTGTATCCCACCATGCTGTCCATGGTGTTCACCGCTTTATAGAAAAAGCCCAGTGGAGCCCCGCCCAGCATGAGGAAAAACAAAGGAGCGATGACGCCGTCACCGGTGTTTTCCGCCACCGTCTCCACCGCCGCTCGGGTGACACCCTCTGCCGAAAGAGCCTGGGTATCCCGGCCCACGATGCGTCCCACCATGCGCCGGGCTCCTTCCAGATCCCCTTTGCGTAGCTCTTTGTAAACCAGCATGCTCTCATCCCACAGGCTGCGCCCGGCCAGGATCTGATAACACATAAAGCTCTCTGCCAAAAAGGCCAGGATGGGGTGAATCATCCCCAGCGCCCACAAAAGCAGAAAAGAGATCCCCCATGATCCCAGTGGGAGACAAAGGGCCAGCAATGCCCCGCCCACCAGCTCTCCCCCAGGGGTTTTGGGCAAAAGACGGCGAAAAATCTTTTCCAGAAACAGGATGGCTTTGCCCATGAGCACCACCGGATGGGGCAGCGCCCACCGCGGGTCCCCCAGCAGCAGATCCAGCAAAGCACCCAGGGGCAGCGCAAAGAAAAAGGGCCTCATTTCCTCTCCTCCAGAGCCAGCGGGCTCCAATCCACCAGATGGCGGCTTTTTTCATCCCAGCGAGCTTTGTAGCCGCCGCAGTTGGGGGTCTGCCACTGGAAATACCCCCGCTGAGGCAGAGCATAGCGGCCCATCAGGGCCATGAGGGTGCCGCCATGGGCCAAAATGACCACCTGGGTTTCTCCCTGGGAAGCAGCCTTGTCCATCACTTCTTCAAAGCCCTGGCTCACCCTTTTTGCAAATTCCTCCATGCTCTCCCCTTCGGGACAAGGGTCCTGGCAGTTGGAATCCAGCCACTGCTGATACAGAGGATCGCCTCCCAGGTCCTCATAGTTCTTTTCCTCAAACAGGCCGAAATCCATCTCTCGCAGAAGGGGGCAGATCTCCACCCGGGCCTTGGGATAAAAAATCCGGCTGGTCAGAAGGCAGCGGCGCATGGGGCTGGAATAGACCTTGGAAACGGTTTCATCCCCGGCCCCGGCACACAACCGGGCGCTCTGTTCCCCTTCCGGGCTGAGCGGCTGGTCGGTGGAGCCGATGTATTGCTTTTTGCTGTTGCCCGCCGTCATGGCATGGCGGCGCAGAATGACTTCCATCTTTCTCACTCCTTGATGATGGTGGGAATGCCGCAGAAAAGGCGCACCACCCGGTCTGCTTTTTCTGCCAAAGCGGTGCAGAGCCTGCCGGTGTATTCCCGCATCTGCCGGGCTTCCTTTTCCAGAGGGATAACGCCGCTCCCCACTTCCTGGCAGATGACCACCTCTTTTTCCACAAGACAGGGCACAAGGCTCTCCCACCCTTCTCCTGCCTGGGCGGCCAGAGCTTCCAAACCATAGACCACCGGCTTTTTTTCCCGGGGATCGGTGGTGAAGTCCTCTTCTTGATAG
>JAHZHY010000009.1:10836-34763 GCA_019420045.1 Clostridiales bacterium | reverse complement strand
TGGGCACCTATCGCATATTTTCATTTCTCCGGCCTCCCATCATAATCATTTTTTCTCTGACCAGCTTATCAATCACGCGGCCCCGCTCCTTGTAGCCGCACATGGCTGCCAACTTATCCAGGTTATAGACTGTCTGCGCGGTCACCAAGATGCTGATCCGGCGCATGTTCTTTTTGTTCTGCATGGCTTCACCCCGTTTTCATTCATCATCAAACATGGAAATTTGCTTCTGCTCCAGCTCCGCCCTTTTTCTCGCCTCTTTTTCTGCCTCTGCCTCCAGTTCTGCCTTTCGTTTGGCTTGCAGGTCCGCCCACCGTTTTGCCGTAGCTGTCCCGTCAATGTGTTTCATGGCTTCCCATGTTCCTGGGTCAAAATTTTCCGGTGCGCGTCCCGCTACGGTGGTTTTCAGGATTAGGTCTTTCCACCGTTCACTCACTCGATAGCGGTCACAGGTGAAAAGTGCGTGGCCGGAGTAATAATCTCCTATCCCGCTCCATCCCAGGAATACCCGCCGCTTGTTCACCGGCCCGC
The DNA here is from genome assembly GCA_019420045.1 of Clostridiales bacterium. Classification (GTDB taxonomy): domain Bacteria; phylum Bacillota; class Clostridia; order Oscillospirales; family Butyricicoccaceae; genus Pseudobutyricicoccus. The sequence continues at coordinate 34,232 of JAHZHY010000009.1, read as the reverse complement.
CGGGCACCGTACAAAATCCGGGATGAAAACTGTTTGTGAAAGTGCAGTATTCGCAAATTCCAAACATGGGGTTAGGCTTGAAGTCCAGACACTCGCCCTGGACCTTATCGCATTGTGCAATCCCGATGATCCCGCACGGCGATTGCTTCGCCCAAAAGTGAATAAACAGTTTATCGTCCGGGATTTCTTTATTTTCTGCTCCCGTCTGCCCATGCCCGCAGTAGCGGCAACGGGTCATAAACACATCGTCCGGTATTTTCACACCGCCACCGCCCTTTCCAGCTCCTCCATGGTACTGATCTCCACCCCCGCGCACCATTCCGGCAGGTTTGCCCGCACCAGGGCCGTGGCAAAGGGAGGTGGCACCGCATTTCCGCACCGGGCCACTTGCTTGCTTTTTCCGTAGGTCTGCCCTGTATAGTCCCGCTCGATTTTGTAATCATCCGGGAAACCGTTGGCCCGGTACAGTTCCCGCGGCGTCAGCATACGCAGGCCAATGTCCGCCATGAAATACCAGGCACCGCCGATCTGGAACAGGATCACATCCTCCAGCCCCAGGTCATAGCCGCAATATGTATTCAGCAGTTCCCGGATCTCCGGCCAGTGTCGGAGATCCGCCCCCGGCTCCGCTCTGGTGATCTGCGTTGTGATCACACCATGGTGGCCTCCGCCGGCGGTGATGGTCTGCACCGGCTCCGTGGCCGGTCCTCCCAGGTTTGTGCCTTTCATCTTGACCAGGTGGGCAGTTGTCAGCCCCTCCCGGTCCTTTGCCATTACCGTGTGGAGCGGGTCCTGGATGTTCTGTCCGTGCTGGGCACTCCCGTAGTATTTGACCAGGCTTGCCGCCGTTAATCCGTAGCGGTTGGCGGCGTCAATGGTCATAATCGGCCCTGTGATCTCCTGGCCTCTCACATGCTCGGACTGTTCCGTGTGGTACTGGATCAGGGAGGCCCCCAAAAACATTTGCCCGCCTCCTCCGCCGGTTCGCGCCGTGTCTATCGGCTCATTGACCGGGTGGCCCGTTGAGTTGGTGGTGTTCGTCACCGTCCACGGTGCCATGGCCGGGCTTGCCACTCCATACCCATGCTTTGCCGTAATTGTTTGGAGCGGATCTTCCATCGTTTGCCCTCTGAAATCTCCACGGTGATTTACCTGCACCATGTACGGCTGGCAAATTCCATGTTTTCCTTTTCCCACCGCCGTGGGTGCCGGGTCCTCGATGTTATGGACCCGCGGGGCCTGCCCGTCCCGCTCCCCGTAGCCCATCGGCACGATGAACGGATCCGCGGCCTTGATCACAAACTTGTCCACGCCTCTTGCCACTCTGCGCATGGTGTTGGGCCGGAGTGGCCGCTGAGCGGAAAGGCCGTATTTCTCCCGGATTTCCTCCCGTGTATCAAAAATTGATGGGCAGGGCAGGCTCCAGTCTATGATTTCCGCCGCGCTCCTCCAGGGCAATTTCTTCCCGGCCAGCACCTCCGGGCTTTTCGCTGGCGCGTGTGTAGGCTCCGGCCACACAATGGGCCTCCCGTCACATCTTGCGATCAGAAAAAACCGCTTTCGTGTTGTGGGCGCTCCATAGTCCGCCGCCACCAGCTCCCGCCATTCCACGGCATAGTCCAGGCCCTCCAGTTGTTCAATAAACCGCCTGAATGTCTGCCCTGTCTTTGCCTTTATCGGGTGTCCGTGTCGCACTGGCCCCCATGTTTGGAACTCCTCGACATTCTCCAGGATGATCACGCGGGGCCGGACTGTCCCAGCCCACCGCAGGACGATCCAGGCCAGCCCACGGATCCGCTTGTCCACGGGTTTTCCGCCCTTGGCCTTGCTGAAATGCTTGCAGTCAGGAGAGGCCCACAGCAGTCCCACCGGACTGCCTCCTGTAACTTCGAGCGGGTCCACATCCCACACGCTGGCTTGATAGTGTACGGTGTGCGGGTGATTGGTCTTGTGCATGAGAATGGCGTCCGGGTCATGGTTTATCGCTATGTCCACCACTCGGCCCGTGGCCAGCTCAATCCCTGTGGAGGCTCCGCCGCCGCCGGCGAAACTGTCCACGATCTTTTCCTCCCACATGCTGATCTGCGCCTTGCTCATTTTCCTGCCGCCTCTCTCATGCCGTCCACATATCTGGTGGCCGCCTGCTTCGCCTCACAGTATGGGCATTTCCCATTCATCCACCCAGCGCGGAAAATTCCGCCACATTCCCGGCAAGTCACGGCGTCGTGTTCTCCCGTGGCCAGCTGCACCATAAAGCCCCGCAGGTTCATGGCCCAGGTTATATATACCTCCTTGGCGTAGATTGCTGTTGCCAGGTTGTTTGCCGTGTCCACAGCCTCCTTGCGCGGGATTAGTATTGCGTGATTTTCCCGCGTCCGTTTCCCCGGCTCTGCCCATCCGGCCCTTTTTGCTCCCGTGTATTCTCGCGCTTTGGCGTGGGCCGCTTTGTATGCTTCCGCAAAGTCTTTCACTTTGTTCTCCCTCCTGTCATTTCCAAATACAGGGCGCACTCTTTCCCGGTCCGCTGGCACCAGGCCCATTCCACCATGGTGCCCCGGCTCTCCTGGTAGTCCGGGAGGAACACGGCCAGGTCCGACGCCTCCAGCATTGCCAGCGCGATCCGCATATAGTCCCCGTCGGTCAGGCCGTCCGGCAGGGTGGCAGGGTTTAGGACTACATGGCCCGCCGCCTCCAGGGTCTTAGCTGCCTCCCGGAACTTGGCCCGATAGCGCCGATCCCCGGCAATCTTTCCCGCTATGTAAATTTTCATTGGCTTGTCCTCCTATTCGTTGAAAACCTCGAAATATTCCTGGTATGGGTAGCCGCTGATCTCGTGCCACCCGCTCCGGGTGGTGGATCCGTCATCGAACTTGTACAGCACGGCGCCCTTGCTGGCCCTTGGCTCCTTTCGCCAGGAGGAGGCAGACACGGGGGTGTATGTAATCACAGGCTTGTCCATGTTTTGGGTCTTGCTGTACCGCTTTCCCCGTTTCCCCAGCTCCTTGTACTTCTCCATGGTAGATCTGCTTTCTTTGACCAGGTAATGCGCCAGCTTCTCATGGTTCCCTCGGCGGTCCAGTGGTTTGAAACTGATACCCCCACCGCCCCTTGGTACGCTCTCCCATGCCTCGGTGATGATCTCCGGGTCCATGCGCGTTATTACCACATGAATGTGCGGGTTTGTCATCCGCTTGGTTTCTATCACCACCACTGCCTTGTACTTGATCCCGCGCTTATGGCAGGCTTTCCGCAGGTTGGCCAGAAAAGCGGCCTTGTCCGCCAGTATCTCCGGGAAAGTGGTGTCCTTGGTGTAGTAGTGCAGGACGGCGTGGAGGTCCCGGTGATCAAAATTCGCGTTGAGATCCCAGCGCAGGTGTTCCTCCGCCACCCGTTCGTTGACCTTGGCCTGCTTCTCCGATGTGGTCCCATGGTTCGGTCCCCTCTGGACCCCCTTGGTGTGGATCCGGTATGATTGCATTTTCCTGTGTTCGATTGTGCGGCCAGCCTTTACCCGTCTATGGACATAGGCCATGCTATACTCCTCCTTTGGGCCTGCTGGTCACTTTACTAATAGCTCTTACCGGAGCTATACGGGGCCGCGGCCCCGTTGAATTTTGCGGCTTGCAGGCCGTCCGGGAGTATGCTATAATGCAACTATCCAGGACGGCCTCCGCGCCGCCTCGTATCTGTCCACCTGCGCCGTGTTGTCAGCACCGGGCGCAGGTGGTTTTCTTTTTATGATAGGTAATCATTGGCCAGCTCCAGCAGCTCCGCCGCGTGTTCCTGATCCACGATCTTGACCTTGCCGGGCCGCTTCGGGTCTTTGTCTATGGCCCAGCATGTTTTCTTGGCCAGCAGTTCCATTTTCTCGGCCCTGGCTGCCATTTCATTGTTGTATTGCTCTCGGTCCCTTTTCCAGGCCATGAACTCCAGGAACTCCTCGGCGCTCATGTTTACATTTACTTCCATTACTCTGATACCTCCAGCCCCAGCCACCACGCGGGGCTGTTTCTTTTTTCCTCGTTGGGGCATACCTTGGGGCAGTCCTCCATGGGGCAGTTGTCGCAGAAATGACGGTGGAAAGCGTCATCCCATGGCGCGTCCAGGCAGGGGAGGGAGGCCAGGAAAGCGGCCAGTGCCTCCGGGGAGGCAGTGATCCGGTCAAAATTCGTCTTTCCCATGGTCATGCCTCCTCTTTGTGCAGATCCACGCCCTCCAGGGCGTTCCACACGGCCCGCTCCCATTCCTTGGCCCAGCTTGACCGGGCCTTTCTTACTGCGTTCATGGCCACCACCTCGGTGTCCCCGTGCCACAGCAGGCGGTCCCCGTCGATCACAGCAGCGGCTCCATGCTCCACCATGTCCCGCTCCATGATCGCCAGGTCAAGCAGGCTCACCCCGTAGCAGGCCCCGCCACCATCCGGCTGGAAAATCTGGTAGCCCTGCATGATCACCATGATCACCGTTGCCATGGTCACCGCGTCAGTGCGCTCCCCGGTCCTCCAGTGTGCTATTTCATCCGCCGCCACATCTGGCATAATTAGCTGTGGTTCTCCGTCCTTTACGATGGACACAGGCTCCGTGTCCGGGATCATCCCCATGTGTTCCACGATAGTGGCCAGCACCTTGCGGGGGATGGCCGCCCGCTTGCATTGGATATACCATTGTTCTGTGTAGATCGTCATGCAATCGCCCTCTGTGGCCACTGCATACCCAGCGGATTTATAAGCCCGCTTGATACAGCGCACCAGGCCGCTTTCATTGATCAGCATTTCTCCGCCTCCTTTATTTATATAATGTAGGCATAGTGACCGCCTTTTCCCCCGGCGCCGCCCACACCTGCGCGTCCAGGATCTCCGCCCAGTCGCAGCCCCACACCTCCGCCGCGTTCATAACTGCCGCCAGATTGGAGGCGTGTGGGACCACCACGGATCCGTGGGCAGGGTGGACCACCCTGGAGCGGCCAGGAACTCGCCAGCGGTGGATCCTTGCCCTCCTGGCCGCCGCGTTGTGCGTTGCCTCCCGGCTCAAATCCCATTCCATGCGTTCACCGTGACCTCCCACCGCTCCATGGCCTCCACCACGGCTGTGGAGTATTCTGTGGATGTGATCCCAGCCTCCCAGGCGTTTCTCGCCCCGGACACTCCCATGTTGTAGGCCATGGCGGCCTTGTGCGGGTCCCCATAATCCTCCATGTACTTTCCCAGCAGGTAGCACCCGGCAGCGATATTCCCGGACGGGGTGGCGGGGTCCATCCCTGTGGCCTCCTCCAGCTCCGCGTGATAGGACCCGCTCGGCCCTGGGTTTAACTGCATGATCCCCACCTCACCAGCGGCGCCCACGGCCTCCATATCAAAATTGGTTTCTGTTTCCGCAACGGCCAGGGCCAGGGGATAGGGGCACTTATATTCCGCGCAGTAGGTCCGCATATAGTCCTGGTATTCGTAGCTCATGGGCACCGCCAGGGAGAAATACCCGGAGGCCAGCAGGGCCTCCTCGATCTTCTCCGCCTCCATCGGGTCCTCGCCCTCACCATTCCACAAGGCATTGGATGGCGTCAGAACGGTGACGGGGGAGGCGTTCATGATCTCCGGCTCCTCTGCCGCTGCGGTGTCCGTCAGCATTTCCTTGATGATCAGCGCCGCCAGCAGGATCACCACCAGCGCCCCAATGATCAGGACGGCGATCCGCTGTCTGGCAATCTTCCGCCGCCGCTTCTCTGCGTTGGCCCTCCGCATACATTCCCGTTGTTCCTCTCTGATGGCGGCCCGCCTCTCTGCCTCCCGTCTGGCCTGCCTGCGGCGGATCTCCTCCATCTGGTCCTCCCGGCGGTGGCGGGCTTCCATGGCTCCGATCCGGCGTTTCAGATCGTCCACATCTTCCGCCACGCCCCGGTACTGCTCCATGGCCTGGCGGTATTCCTTGGCCTTTCTCTGGCTCATGTCTGCTTGTCCTCCTTTTTCCCGCGGGTTGCTCTGCCTGTCACCTCGTATGTGTACCCGAAACGCCGGCGGCCACACTCCGCACAGGTGATTTTCTCGCACCGTCCGCCGGCGGGCTTTACGGTCTTTCCGCGGCCAGCCAGGGCAATGGCGCAGGGCTTACAAAGCTCCTTTTTCATTCCCCGGCCTCCTGTTCATCGATCCAGGCCGCGCACATGTCCGCCTCCTGTAATCTCCATACCCATGGGGAGGCCGCCATGGCCGCCGAAAGTGCGCGGTTGTCCGTCTTGGCCGCGTCATCGTATGCGCCCATGTGCCACCGGATGGCCAGTGCCTCCTCCGGCAGTAGGTCCATGTGGCGCTGGATTAGGTACAGGCTTTTCTCTCCATGCCCCAGGGGGAGGTGGTCCTTGTATGTATATCCCTCGTAATCCTCCCAGCGGCCAGTTTCCGGGTTCTTCCTCCGCTTGGTTTCCATGCGGTAGCACCCCACCTTACACACATCATGCAGCAGGGCAATGATCGCCACCGTTTCCTCCTGTTCTTCCGAAAGTCGGCATTTCCCCGGATCCTCCTTGTCCGTCAGGTCGCGGATCGCAATATCCCGCAGGCGGCGGTACACATTCAGGCTATGTACAAGCAGGCCGCCGGGGTGCGCCCCGTGGTACTTCGTGGAGGATGGGGAAGTGAAAAAGTCCGTTTCCTGCTCCAGCCAGTCCAGCATGGCGTCCGCATAGTCCCGGTGGATGTTGTTCTGGAAAATGTCCTTGAAATGGGCCTGCGCTGTTTGAAGCCCGTTCCTTTCTAAAAAATTCATGGCTATACCTCCACCCCCTGAAAACTTTCCTTTACCGTTCCGCCGCGTGTCTGAAATTCCACTGTATGAAACAGGCCCCGCGGGTGGATATACGCGACGCGGCCCCGCATGGGTCTGCGTTCACCCTTTCCTTTTCCGTCTGTTTCATAAAGGGATTGCGGGATCCGGACAACTTCCATCCCCACCTCCAGACGGGTGGGCCGTCCCCTTTCTTTGCTCATGCGTCCTCCTCCTTGTTTGAAAACTGGATCATATCCCGCAATGCCTCCCGGTCCATGTTCCGCATGTGGTGAATGATCCGCACCCCGTCAAACAAGGCTTGCAGTCCATCCGCATTTACAGGCTCTCCCGCTTTCAGGCGCTTTGCGGTGTCTAAAATGCAATCTTCCACCGCTTCAAAAATCTGCTTCTGCTTGTCATTCTTCCAGGCTGTATTTAGCCGCGCTCCATGCGGTGCGTCGGCTTTCTGTCCCACTTTAATGACCCTGAATATATACGGCATTACGATCCTCCTTGCATATCTTCCGGCACTTCATTTCCCCAGGCGTCCCAGCCCTCCGCCCTCTGGCGGGCGAACATTTCCAGGCGGGGAACATCCCCCAACAGCTCCACGATCCGCCGGCGGGTTTCGTCCGGCTTTTTGCTATGCCCCTCAAATGGGGCCTCAATGATCTGGTGTACCTTGTGGCTGCGGATCCTTTCCTTCGCCTTAAACCCAGGCGAAACGCCCAGCAGGCACACCTCCGCGTTGGCGCGGGTGTAGGCGCCCATGCCCCAAAAGTTGGTGCCGCTCTTGGCGTTTTTCTTCACCCACACAAAGGCCGCGGTCTTGTACTGAAACCCCCACGCCTCCAGGACCCTGATCCCCTCGGCAATGTTTGGGAAAGTTGCCCACAGAAAACAGGCTGCCCCCCCCCCGCAGATTTTCCGCACCGGCAGATTGCATATATCCGCGGTGGTCATGGTTGGGTACTGTTTCAGCGCCGTGCCTCGGCTCTTTTCCGTGGTCCCGTGCTGGCGGTATTCCCACGGTGGATCCGCGTAGATCACAGAATACTTCCGATCAGGTAGCGGGAGAAAGTCCGCCATTGTCAGCACTCCTTTCTATCCGCCGGCGCTCCGCCGCCGTTGCGAACTCCTCCACCATTCCCCGCTCCCGGAGATCCTGTATGGTCAGTGTGTGGGTGGTTCGGCTCACCGTCTTTCCGGTTTCGCCGTCCCGGATTTCAATGGATAGGAGAGGGCGGCCCATACAGGTGGAGAAAAAGGCATGGGCCGTGTTCCATTCCTTTGTGATCCAGTTCAGGGCGTAGTCCGTTCTGCGTGGGTATTTAATGAACTCTGTCCCGCTCCGCATGGGCGGGAGGTTGTCCACATAATGCGCCACCAGTGTGTAAAGTTTTGTTTTATTGGCTGTCAGCCGCAGCACTTACAGGACCTCCTCCCGATACCAGGCCAGGATCCGCTTGGCGTATTTCTTGCGGATCCGTTTTTTCTTCGTGCGGTGGTAGCGGCAGGCCAGCGGCTTGTTGGCCGCCTCCGCCCACCGCAGGGCCTTTCTGAACTCCTCCGCCGCCACGATGGCGCCCCATGCGTCCGCCACCGCTCTTGCGGCCTCCGCCAGTTGGTTATAGAAAATGCGGAACGCTTCCGCCAGATAGCGGGCCGCCTCATTGGCTTGCTCCACCGTAAGGCCCAGCGACGCAAGGAGCGGCGGCGCTTGGCGTTCCGTTTGCTCCGGCAGGGTGATTTCTCCGGTGTATTGCACCGGCTGGCCGTCTATGTAGACCGCCGCTTGGGCGGTGCCTTTCCCGTCAGGTCCCATCCGGCCAGCCCTCCCCTTGTTCATATCCCAGGAGCATATTATGGGCCAGGTCGCTCACGCTTTCTTGCAATTCTACAAGGTGCAGCAGTGTGGTGTATGAAATTCCCGCCCGCTCCAGGTTGCCCCGGAACTCCTTGGCCTCTTCCACGGCGGCCCGGATTTCTTTTTGCTCCCTTTCGGCGTCCGCAGCCGCCCTCTTGGCTTCCTCCGCCTCCAATTTGATCAATAAGCGCCTCATTTTCTCGTTCTGCTCCTCTATGAGCTTCCTGGCAATCCCGCGCCCTTTGATTACCTTTTTCTCTGCCATGTCCGGTTCCTTTCTCCGCCCCTTGCGGGGCTGGATTTCCGTTGATACGCTCCGCCGATTAGATCCAAAAGCCGGGGGCAAGCGCCCTTGAAGTGTCCGCGTAGCCGTTGCTGGGCGTGCCGTCCGTGTAGACAAGGCAGAAACTGCCGCTGTAGCCCGCATAGGCGGAACGGGTGTGGTGCGACCAGGTTTCCCCGTTCCACATCTTCACGCGGTCCCGCTCGGTCTTGTAGACTGGCAGCTGCTCCTCTGCGGGATCGTCCCCATCTGCCCACGGCTTGCGCCCGAAAAACTCTGTTACGCTGTGCAGCCATAGCAGATCCGTGGTCACCAGCTCCTCGCCTTTGATGGTCTGGCGGATGGTGCGGGGGGTGATGATGGACACCAGATCCTCCGGGAGATCCTGGACCAGATCGGTGTTGCACCATTTCCGGGCGTCGCTCTCTTTCCAGGACACAGGACGCTCCAGGCGGTTATACATAGGCCGCTCGGCCACGCCGTCCACAAATCCCATCCAGGCCCGGCCCGGCTCCACCTTTTCCACCATGATGGCCACCTCGGTGCCGCTCCGCAGGTTGAAGCGGATCACATCCCGCTCCGCCAGCAGTTTGTCCAGTGCGCCCAGCTCCCTGGCCCTGGCGATCTCCGCCCAGTTGATTTCCTCTTTCGTCTGCTTGATGATGGTTGCCATTGTCATTTCCTCCTTTGTTTTATCCGCCTCCATGGCGATTGGGTCACTCATTCATTGGCCGCCCGCGTTCTGTTCAGGGGCTTGCCGCGCCGTCGGAGGCTTTCCTGGAAACGACGCTGGGCCAGATCCGGGTCATACGCTTGGCGGCTGTTTTCGTCCAGCTTTCCGTTTTCGCCGCGCCGCAGTTCCTGATAAATGGTCTTTGGTGCCACGCCTACCAGATCCGCAATCTCACGCACTGACGCATAGGCGGCCCACTTCTCTGCGATCAGTCGCCGCTCCGCAGGCCCCAAATATTTGTTGTTCATGTTCCTTTCACCTCCGTTTTTCGATAAAAAAATAAGAGTAACAACGCTTTACGCTTTGTTACTCTTATTAGTAGCATTTTCAATTTTATATCTTGTTTATATCTTTCTTTTCAAAATGTGGTATACTGTGTTAGAATATTCTCGTATGCTCTTATGTTCATACCAGGCGCTGGCGGAAGCCTTCTGCCGGAAAGGACGGCTTATGAAATTTCTTCGCTATGTGGAAAAAGTTCCTGGGGCTCAGCCTGTTTTAGGGCTTTTATCCGAAAATGAAACCTCGGTGCATCCTCTCTCTTCCCTGCTTTGCCGGGAAATGCGCACCATGCAGCAGCTGATCGTCTCTTTGAAAGAGGAGGAACTGCCGTTGCTGGCAAAGGCAGCCCGGGGTGACGGCATTCCCCTTTCCCAAGTGGACATCCTGGCCCCTATTGACCGGCCGCTGCACGATATCCTGTGCGTGGGCGTCAACTACCGGGATCACCGGGAGGAAACCAAAACCGATCTTCCCACAGAGGGCGCCGTACACCACGCCGTCTATTTTGGCAAGCGGGCCCATTTTATTTTAGGAGATGGGGAAAAAATCCCTGCCCGGCTGGATCTGGACAGCCAGCTGGACTATGAGGTGGAGCTGGCTGTCATCATCGGCAAAGAAGGCCGGGACATTTCTCCGGAGCAGGCAGAGGACTACATCTTCGGTTACTCGGTGTTCAACGACCTGTCCTCCCGCACCATCCAGAAGCAGCACAGCCAGTGGCTGCGGGGTAAGAGCCTGGACGGCTACACCGCTATGGGCCCCTGCATCCTCCACAAAAGCGCCCTGCCCTTCCCGGTGGAAGTGGATGTTTGCTCTCTGGTCAACGGAGAGGTGCGCCAAAACTCCAACACCCGTCTTCTGCTCACTTCCCTGCCCCAGATCATCGCCGATCTGTCCCAAGGCATGACGCTGGAACCGGGAGACATCATCGCCACCGGCACTCCCGGCGGCGTGGGACTGGGCTTTGATCCCCCTCGTTTCCTGAAAAAAGGAGACAAAGTGGAGTGCCGCATCCCGCCCATCGGCAGTCTGTGCAACACAGTGGAATAATTCCCGGCCCGGAGCCGAAAATCATATTATCCATATTATTCAGAGAAGTTTGTAGGTGAAACCCAATGGCAAATGCATTTCTCAAAAAGCTCTTTGGCGACTCCAGCACCCGAGAGCTGAAAAAGATCCAACCCAAAGTCCTGGCGGTGGAAGCGCTGGAGCAGGAATACGCCGCCCTCAGCGATCAGGAGCTGAAAAGCAAAACTCAGCAGTTCAAAGACCGGTATCAGAAGGGCGAAAGCCTGGACGATCTTCTGCCGGAAGCCTTCGCCGCCTGCCGGGAAGCTGCCTGGCGTGTACTGGGGATGAAACCCTACCGGGTGCAGATCATCGGCGGCATTGTGCTCCATCAGGGGCGCATCGCCGAAATGAAAACCGGTGAAGGCAAAACCCTGGTGGCTACCATGCCCGCTTACCTCAACGCCCTCACCGGACGGGGCGTGCACATCGTCACCGTCAACGACTACCTGGCCAAGCGCGACAGCGACTGGATGGGCAAGGTCTACCGGTTCATGGGCCTGACCTGCGGCACCATCCTCCACGACATGAGCAGCCAGGAGCGGCGGGAGGCCTATGCCTGCGATATCACATACGGCACCAACAACGAGCTGGGCTTTGACTATCTGCGGGACAACATGGCCATTTACAAGCGGGACATGGTCCAGCGGGGCCATGCCTTCGCCATCGTGGACGAGGTGGACTCCATCCTCATCGACGAAGCCCGTACGCCGCTGATCATCTCCGGCCAGGGTGACAAGAGCACCGACCTGTATAAGCAGGCCGATTCCTTTGTCCGCACCCTCACCCCGCTGAAGGTCATCGAGGTGGACGCCAAGGAGAGCCAGGACGACATCCAGGCCGACTATATCATCGACGAAAAGGGCAAAACCGCCACCATCACCCCCCGGGGCGTGACCAAGGCGGAAAAATACTTCAATGTGGAAAACCTCACCGACCCGGAAAACACCACTCTGATGCACCACATCAACCAAGCTATCAAGGCTCATGGCTGTATGCACCAGGATGTGGACTATGTGGTGCGGGACGGCCAGATCGTCATCGTGGACGAGTTCACCGGCCGTCTGATGTTCGGCCGCCGGTATAACGAGGGCCTGCACCAGGCCATCGAAGCCAAAGAAGGGGTAACGGTGCTGCGGGAAAGCAAAACCCTGGCCACCATCACCTTCCAGAATTTCTTCCGCCTGTACGAAAAGCTCTCCGGCATGACGGGTACTGCCCTCACCGAAGAAGATGAATTCCGGGAGATCTACCGGCTGGATGTGATCGAGATCCCCACCAACCGTCCTCTGGCCCGGAAAGATCTGCCCGACGCCGTCTATAAAACCGAGCAGGGCAAATTCCGCGCCGTCATCCGGAAAATCGTGGAATGCCATGAAAAAGGCCAGCCGGTTCTGGTGGGCACCATCTCCATTGAAAAATCCGAAGAGCTGAGCCGTCTTCTGAAAAGAGAGGGCATCAAGCATCAGGTGCTCAACGCCAAATACCATGAAAAAGAAGCGGCCATCGTGGCCCAGGCCGGTAAGCCCTATGCTGTCACCATCGCCACCAACATGGCTGGCCGTGGTACCGACATCATGCTGGGTGGCAACCCGGAGGCCATGGCCCGGGAAGACCTGGTGAAAGCCCAGATCCCCGAAGAGGTCATCAGCGAAGCCACCGGTTATGCCGACACCCAGGACGAAGAAGTGCTGGCAGCCCGGGCCCAATACGCCCAGGCACTGGAAAAGCACAAGGAAGCCACCCGGAAAGACGCCGAAATCGTCCGTCAGGCAGGCGGCCTGTGCATCCTGGGCACCGAGCGCCACGAATCCCGGCGTATCGACAACCAGCTGCGGGGCCGTTCCGGCCGTCAAGGCGACCCGGGCGAAAGCCGGTTCTATATCTCCCTGGAAGACGATCTGATGCGTCTCTTCGGCTCCGACCGGCTCACCGGCATGCTGGATAAGCTGGGCCTGGACGAAGACACCCCCATCGATCAGAAATTCCTCTCCAACGCCATCGAATCGGCACAGAGCAAGGTGGAAGGCCGGAACTTCCAGTCCCGGAAATACACCCTGGAATATGACGATGTGATGAACCGTCAGAGAGAGATCATCTATGACCAGCGGCGCAAGGTGCTGGACGGGGAAGACCTGAAAGGCAACATCCTGTCCATGATCGACGACTCCATCGCCCGCTCGGTGGCCCGGGTGGCCGGAGAGCACAAATATCTGGACACCTGGCAGGCCGAAGAACTGGTAAAACGGTGGGAGAAGATCTTCCTTGCCCCCGGCGAACTGCAGTATACCCGGGAAGAGCTGGATAAACTATCTCCCCAGGATATCCAGGATCAGCTGCTGGAAAAGGCTCACGCCTTCTACGAAAAGAAGGAAGCCGACCTGGGCAGCGATGTGATGCGGGAACTGGAACGGGTGGTTCTGCTGAAAGTGGTGGACAGCCACTGGATGGATCACATCGACGCCATGCACGAGCTGCGCCGGGGCATTGGCCTGCAGGCCTACGCCCAGCACGATCCCATTGTGGAATACAAGCGCCAGGGCTTTGATATGTTCGATGAGATGATCAACGAGATCAAGGACGACACCGCCCGGATGATCTTCATTGCCCGGATCATCGGCCAGGCCGCTCCCCAGCGGGAACAGCTGATGAAGCCCACCGCCACCTCTGGCGACGGCACTTTGACCCGTCAGCCGGTGCACAAAAACAAGAAGCCCGGCCGCAACGATCCCTGCCCCTGCGGCAGCGGTCTGAAGTACAAAAAATGCTGCGGCAAAAATGACTAATCTCAAAAGGACCGGCTAACGCCGGTCCTTTTTCTTCCTTTTCTTCATTTAATTTGATAAAATAAAGTTAGACTAATTCATTTGAGGAAAGGAGGAGTTTTTATGGCATTTTCCCAAAAGCAAAAAAAGGCCCTTTTCCCTTTGATTCTTCTTTTAATCGTAATTGTTGCCCTTTTGTTTTTCTTCCGCCCCCGCACCTTCGATCTGTCCCAGGCCCATACCCTTATCATCCAATCAGGCACCACCGGCAAAAAAGTGGAAATCACAAATTCTCAAAAAATCGCTCGGATAGCCGATCAGTTTGTTTCCCTGCGCTTTTTCCGCAAAACAAAAGCCCGTTCTGACGGCTGGAGCTACTCCCTTTCCTGGTATGATGCCCAGGGAAATGTACAAGGCTCCCTCACCATTCTCAGCCCTGGAGAAGTTCTTTGGAAGGATCACTATTACACTGTCCGAGGGGGCGTTGTGGACACCAGCTTACTGGAAGAATGGATGAAAACAAACTAAAAGGACTGCCTTCCGGCAGTCCTTTTTATTATTTTCTCAGCTTTTCCAAAATCACATGCGCAGTCTCTTCCGGGGTGAGCTGAGAGGTGTCCAGATGCTCTCCCCGCAGGCCGGGGTAATGCCTTTGCCGCTCCAAGGCCCGCTGCACCACATCTTCCTCCCGTGCGCCCCGGGCGATATCCCCCTGGAGCCGCTCTGTCAGGGCCTGTTCCTCCGGTTCCAGATTGAACACATGGAGGGAAAACCGAAGGGGAGAAAGCCTGTGGAGCAAGTCCTCCAAAATGGCATCTTCATGGAGAACCCAGGAAAAAAGCACATTGTCCTTCCCTTCCGCCCGGAGAAACTGGCCCAGGAGAAAGGCGATGTTCTCCATCACCATCTCCCGCATGGCTTCATCGGCGGTAAAGGGCTCCATCTTCCAGCACCAGTCTCCGTCCAGCCAGAAGGCGGGCTGCAAATAAGGCAGCAGCACCTGGCACAAGGTGGTTTTCCCCGCTCCCATAGGCCCCCGCACCACAATCAGCCGCTTCATTTGGCAATGGGGGCCGTCTTTCCCCCGCAAAGGCGCAGCAGATCATCAGGATGCATCTCTACCTGAAAACCGATCTTTCCGGCGCTGACGATGATGGTTTCACATTCCTTGCAGCTTTCATCCACCACGGTGGGAAACTGCCGCTTCATCCCCAAAGGGCTGCATCCGCCCCGGATATAGCCGGTGACCTTCTGAAGATCCTTCACATGGATCATCTCCACCGATTTGCACCCTGCGGCACGGGCGGCGGCTTTCAGATCCAGTTCACCGGTACAGGGCACCACGAAAACCCGGTGTTCTCCGTCATGGCCCTTTGTCACCAGGGTCTTGAACAGGCACCGAGGATCGACTCCCAGCTCCTTTGCCACCGACTGGCCATCCAGCGCCTCCCCGTGGCTTTCATAGGTGTGCATTTTATAAGAGACCCCGGCGCTATCCAGAATACGGCTCACATTGGTCTTGATGGGCGATGGCATGAAAACTCCTCCCTTTTTTGCAAACAGAAAAGGGAAAGGCGGTTTTTCCCGCCTTTCCCCCTGCATATCGGTGCTTATTTTTCGTTGAAATAATCCAGCAGGCCCACAAAGGCTTTGATGCCGGTGGCCATGACAGTCTCGTCAAAGTCAAATTTGTTGTTGTGCAGGGAGGGTACATCACCCAGGCCCAGCCAGCCGAACACGCCGGGATACCGGGCTTCGTACTCGGAAAAGTCCTCGGCAATCATGGTCTTTTCCGCTTCCAGCAGAGTGATGCCCGCTTTTTCCATGGCCTTTTTGTAATCCTCATACAGAGCAGGATCGTTGTTCACCGGCGGATAGCCCTCGGTGAGATTGACTTCGGTCTTGGTGCCGAATTCCTTGTCCACATCGGCGGCGATCTCGTGAATGCGGCGCACCATGAAGTTGAACACATCCAGGGAGAAGGCCCGCACGCTGCCCAGGATGACTGCCTTTTCACAGACGATGTTCAGGGCATCTCCTGCGTCCATCTTGCCCACATGGAGCAGATACTCGGCATCGGGAGCCATTTCGTTTTTCTTCACCTGATACAGCCGGGAAATGATCTCCGAGGCGGCGGTCAGGGCATCGATACCCAGGTCGGGCCGGGCACAGTGGGCGCTCTTGCCGTGAACGGTGATGGTCATTTCCGAGGTCTTGGCCATCATGGGGCCGGGACGGCTGCCGATGGCGTTCTTCTCCAGCTTGGGCCACACATGCAGGCCGAACACCTTGCTCACATGGTGCTTGTCCAAAGCGCCGCTTTCGCAGATCACCTTGGCGCCGCCGATGCTCTCCTCGGCTGGCTGGAAGATCACCAGCACATTGAACTTATACTTCTTGTGGTTCTCCTCCAGATAGTCGCACAGGGCCAGCATCATGGCCATGTGGGCGTCATGGCCGCAGGCGTGCATGCAGCCGTTCTGGCTGGCGAAATCAAGACCGGTCTCCTCCTTGATGGACAGGGCGTCCATGTCGCCCCGGAAGGCGATGGTATCTTCTGCCCCATTGTCAAAAAAGGCGGTGTAGCCGGTGCCGCAGACCTTCTCCACCTGGCAGTGGAGCTTGGCCAGGTGAGCCCCTACATATTCACTGGTTTTGAATTCCTGACGGGCGACTTCGGGGATCTGATGCAGATCCCGGCGATATTGAATATAGTTTTCCATAGGTATAACCTCCATGATGCCCCTTCTAGGGCGATTGGGAAATTTCTCCCCAGGTAAATTATATCCTATCCCGCTTAAATCGCAAGAGCCGGAACTGTCTTTTCTTCACACTTTCCGAAAAAACATGAAGTTTTCTCCCCTTTTCCCTTTCTTTACAAAGGCCTTGGGGGTATGATAAGATATCCTTAGACCCCTTCCTCCCCTGCCGGAGGACATGAGAGGAGACGATCTTCATGCGATTGGTACATAAATACGGCGGCAGCAGTGTGGCCACCCCTGAAAAGATCATGGCCATCGCCCACCGCCTGGCCCAACTGAAAAAAGAGGGCAAGGATCTGGTGGTGGTGTGCTCGGCCATGGGCAAGACCACAAACGGCCTGATCGCCCTGGCCCGGCAGGTCAATCCCTCCCCCTCCAAACGGGAAATGGACGCCCTGCTGTCCACCGGAGAGATCCAGACGGTGAGCCTGATGGCCATGGCCCTCCAGGCTCTGGGGGTGGACGCCATCTCCATGACCGGTTTCCAATCGGGCTTTATCACAAATGCCGTCCATTCCAAGGCATTTATCAAGGAAATCAACACCCAGCGGGTGGAGCAATATCTGGACGAAGGCAAAATCGTGGTGGTGGCCGGTTTCCAGGGCATCACCGAGGACGGCCACATCACCACCCTGGGCCGTGGCGGCAGCGATACCACCGCTGTTGCCATCGCCGCCAAACTGGACTGTCCCTGCGAGATCTACACCGATGTGGACGCCGTCTACCGGGTGGACCCCCGCATCTATCCCAACGCCAAGCCCCTCAGCCGCATTTCCTATGAAGAGATGATGGAAATGGCCGCTCTGGGCGCCGGCGTACTGGAGACCCGCAGCGTGGAACTGGCCAAAAAATACGGCGTGGAGCTCTACCTGGGCCGCACGCTGGAAGAAGGAAAGAAAGGAACCACCGTTATGAGCCAGCAGGTATTTTTCGAAGAGATGCCGGTGACCGGCATCAGTATCAAGGAACACTGTGCCATTGTCACTTTCCGGCATATGGATTATAACGCCGGCACAGCGGCCTCCATCTTCCGCCTCATCGGCCGGAACAACATCAACCTGGATATGATCAACCAAACCATTCTGGACGGCAAGGTGGCCTTCTCCTTCAGCTGCAGCGACGAGCAGGCCGCCGAACTGGAAGAAGCCCTGGGCCGCGAGCCGGAAGAAAAGGCCCTGGTTCTGGACATCCGCCGGGATCTGACCCAGCTGTCCCTGGTGGGCGTGGGCATGGCTACCCACACAGGCGTAGCCACCCGTGTTTTTGACACTCTGGCCCGCTGCGGCATCCCCTATTACCAGATCACCACCTCGGAAATCTCCATCTCCTTCACCATTGACAAGGAGAACAAGGAGCAAGCGGTGACCGCCCTGGCCCAGGAATTTGACCTGTAAGCAATAAAGGGGAGCATTTTCCCTTTTGGCAGCTATATTGAAAGCAGAAACCTTATCTCCATCGGATCGATGAAAGGAGACCGATCATATGTCTCAAACCCTGCGCACCTTCAGCGGCTCGCTGGTGGCTCTGGCCACCCCCTTCGGCCCTGACGGTCAGGTAGATTACAAGCAGCTGGAAGCCCTGGTGGAGTTTCAGCTGGAGCACCACACCGACGGCATTGTGGCACTGGGAACCACAGCCGAAACCCCCACCCTCTCCCAGGAGGAGAAAGACAAGATTGCCCAGACCGTCATCGGCAAAGTGGCCGGACGCATTCCGGTGATCGTGGGCGCCGGTTCCAACGACACCCTCCATGCCGCCGCCCTGGCCCGCCGTTATGAGGCCATGGGGGCCGATGGCCTGCTGGTGGTCACCCCCTACTATAACAAAGCCAACAAAAGCGGTATGCTGGCCCATTTCCGCACCATTGCCGACGGGGTCAACATCCCCATCCTGCTTTACAATGTGCCCTCCCGCACCGGATGCTCCATTCCTCTGGATGTGCTGGAGGAACTATCCCACCACAAAAACATCGTGGGCATCAAGGAAGCCAGCGGCGACATCGCCTATGTCACCGCCGCCGCCCGTCTGCTCAACCAGAACTTCTGCATGCTCTCGGGCAACGACGATGAAGTGCTGCCCCTTCTGGCCCTGGGCGGCAGCGGCGTCATTTCGGTGCTGGCCAACATCGCCCCCGACCAGACCCATGAGCTGGTGTCCTCCTATCAGTCGGGAGACATCGCCCACGCCCGGGATGTGCAGCTGAAATATCTGGAGCTGATCCACGCCCTCTTTGCCGAGACCAGCCCTGCTCCCCTGAAAGAGGCCATGAACCTTCTGGGCATGAAGGTGGGCCCCTGCCGTCTGCCCCTGGGCCCTGTAAGTGAAAGCACCCGTCAGCGGCTGGAAAAAGCCCTGACCATTCTGAAATAACAAAAAGGAAGTCAAAAAAGATGGAACAGAAGAAAATCGCTCTGGTGGGCTATGGAGCCATGGGCAAGCGCATTGCCGCGGCTATCCAGGCCCATGAGGGCTGGGAACTGTGCGGCGTCATCGACCCGCTGAATGAGGAATGCCTGTCCTCCCTTTCCCTATTGCCGGAAAAACCCCATGTGGTCATTGACTTTTCCCACCCGGCCAATCTGGAGATGATCCTTTCTTACTGCCGGGAGCAGGAAGTGGCCTGCGTATTGTCCACCACCGGCTTTTCTCCGGCTCAGGAGGCCATGTGCCGGGAGCTTTCTGCCTATGTACCGGTGGTGCGCACCCAGAATACCTCCCTGGGCATCAACATCCTAGAGGAAATTCTGCGCACCATTACCCCCATTCTGAAAGACCGGTTTGACATCGAGATCATCGAAAAACACCACAACAAGAAGATCGACGCCCCCAGCGGCACCGCCAAAATGCTGGCCCGGGCCATCGAGGAAAGCGGCGACTTTCCGGAGGTTCACGGCCGGGATGGTGTCTGTCCCCGGCAAAAGGGAGAGATCGGCATTCATGCCATCCGGGGCGGCACTATTGTGGGAGAACACACCGTACTCTTTGCCGGAGACGATGAACTGATCGAAATCAAACACACCGCCCTTTCTAAACAGGTCTTTGTGGCCGGAGCCATCAAGGCCGCCGAGTTTGCACTGTCGGCCCCCAAGGGCTTTTATTCCATGGGGGACGCCCTGTTCCCCCACAACGCTCACTGAGGAGGAACGCTATGAACACCCAGGAAATCATCGACCGTATCCACACAGCCAAGAAAAAGACTCCGGTGAAGGTCTATCTTCAGGTGAAAGAGCCCATTTCATTCCCCGAAAGCTGCAAGGTTTTCGGCGGCCCCTTCCAGGTGGTCTTTGGAGAATGGGCGGACATCGCCCCGGTGCTGGAGAGCTACAAGGACAGCATCATCCAATACGAAGTGGAAAATGACCGGCGCAACAGTGCCATTCCCCTGCTGGATCTGAAAAACATCAATGCCCGCATCGAGCCGGGTGTCACCATCCGGGAATGTGTGGAGATCGGCGACAACGCTGTCATTATGATGGGTGCCGTCATCAACATCGGCGCCGTGATCGGCGAAGGCACCATGATCGACATGGGCTGCGTGCTGGGCGGCCGGGCCACTGTGGGCAAAAACTGCCACATCGGTGCAGGCACCGTGCTGGCCGGCGTGGTGGAGCCTGCCAGTGCCCAGCCGGTTGTCATTGAGGACGATGTGGTCATCGGTGCCAACGCTGTGGTGCTGGAAGGCTGCCGGGTTGGCAAAGGAGCCGTGGTGGCCGCCGGTGCCGTGGTCATCAGCGATGTGCCTGCCGGTGCTGTGGTGGCCGGCATCCCCGCCAAGATCATCAAGCAAAAGGACGAGCGCACCCAGTCCAAAACCGCTTTGGTGGACGCTCTGCGCAGCCTGTAAGAGCATTATTGTAAAAAAATCGCGTCTGCAGAGTTTGCAGACGCGATTTTTTTGTCCCTTTCTCTTGTGCAGGGCACCAATTTATAGTAAAATGAACCGGTTCGCCATTTTATTTTCAGAAAGGAGGGGCGCTCTGTGAAGCATCACCCTTGCAAGCGGATCCAATGTTGGCACAATACCCGGTTTCCCCGCAGACCGCCCCCGGGCTGTCCTTTTCTCCATTTTTAACAGATGAAAAATAAGAAAAGGATGTTTGATACATGAATTGGTTTATTCTGGCGCTCATCGCCATTTTGTTCTGGAGCGGCTCTGATCTTTTCTCCAAAATGGGTTCCAAATCCGACGATATTTATAGCCACTGGAAAATGATCATGGCCGTGGGTACTGTCATGGGTATCCACGCCATTTACCTGATCGCCACCGGCACCCCCTTCTCTTTTGTGGACATCATCACCTACCTCCCCGCTTCCTTCCTCTATATCCTGGCCATGATCCTGGGTTATGCGGGTCTGCGGTATATCGAGCTGTCCATTTCCTCTCCGGTGTGCAACTCTTCCGGCGCGGTGGCCGCCCTTTTGTGCTTCTTTATCCTGGGCGACACCATGGGCGCCATGCAGTTCTTCGGCGTGGCTCTGGTGTGCATCGGCGTTTTCGCCCTGTCTGTCATTGAAAAGAAAAAAGACGACACCATCCGCCTGCAAAGCGGTCTGTCGGCAGACAAAAAATACACCCGCAGCGTGCTGGCCATCGTCTTTCCCCTGCTCTATTGCCTGATCGACGGCCTGGGCACCTTTGCCGATGCTCTGCTGCTGGACCGGGCCATTGCAGAAACCCAGGCCAACATCGCCTATGAGCTGACCTTCCTGTTCATGGCTGTGTGCGCCTTCATCTATGTGGTGATCATCAAAAAGCAAAAGATCACCATCTCCAAGGAAAAGCCCAAAATGGTGGCCGCTCTGTGCGAAACCGCAGGCCAGTTTGCCTATGTATTCGCCATCGGCGCCAACGCCATTGTGGCCGCTCCCATGATCTCCTCCTACTGCATCGCCTCCCTTCTGTGGAGCCGGTTGCTGCTGAAAGAAAAACTGTCCAAAGCTCAGTACCTGGTCATCGCCATTGCGGCGGTGGGTATTATCATCCTGGGTCAGGAATAATAAAAAAGCGCCGCACAGCGGCGCTTTTTTGATACTATAATCCGATCCAGAGCAACAGCAACATTCCAAAAATGCAGAGCACAAGGCCCACTTTGCGCAAAGAAGAACCCCGTCTTGCTTCATAGGCGGCCGGGCAAAGATGCAGCAGATCCCACAGCACCCATACTTTCTGGGGAAAGATCGCAAGGATCAGACCAGACCCCAGCAGCAAAGCACTCAGGGGCCACAGAACCAACCGAGGCCTTGTGCGGGCATCCTGCTGAATCTCAATGGAAAAATCAGCCTGATAGCTTTCTCCCTGCTGCAGCAGTATCCCATTTGCATCTCCCAAAGGCACATTGGAACCATCGGTGACCACATGGCAACGGAAGCGCACATCCCCTTTTTCAAAAAGGAAGGAATCGGTGGCGCTGCTTTGAATCTCTTTGGCCACCGGGCGGACCCACAGAGCCAGCGGATCGGCTCTTCTCTGCGCCCCTTCCACCGCCAGACTGGAAAGCAGCATGATCTCCCGGCCGGTAGCGGCCACTCCGATCCCCTCGTCCTGGATGGAAAAAGCGATTCCTGTAAGCACGCCTTTCTTCACCGTATAGGTAAACTCAGGGCGAGGCACCCGGCTGCCCTCAACAGAGTAATCCATGGCGATATTCTCCCACCGGCCCTGGGCATTCAGCTGCCGCCCGTGGTCCATATCCAGATGCTGGGCCAAGGCGTTGTAATTTTCCGCAAAATCTTCTACTGTGAGCGGCAGGCCGTTGGGAACCCGCAGCCCCTGGCGCTGGGCTGTGACACTGATAAGAGCCATAATCAATCCGCAGGCCACAAAGGCCAGCGCCCGCACCCATTCCTTATCCTCCCGAAGGGAGAGGACCGTTTCCTCTTCCCAGGGCTGTTTTTCCATGTTCTTCGCCCGTCGGAAACTGCACCACGAACACCACAGATTTACCAAAGGCAGGTTCAGCCCCTGGCCATGAAGCAGAACCTTCCATGTGCGGCGCAAAGCCTGTCCATAGGATAGATATCCTTCTTCCCCCTGGACATGCAGCCCCAAAATAGCTTTTCCCGGCGTCGTCCCCCACAGATGAAGGCACAATGGTTCAAAAAACAGCAGGGTCAAAGCAGACAAGCAGGAAAAGAGGTACAGGGGTATTCCTTTCAGGGATAAAACATCCACTTTAAAAACCAAGATCAACAGCAATTCCCAGGGCAGTGCACAGATCCCGGTGTCCAATCCCCGGGCCAGATACCTTCGTGCGGGAGAAAACACCGGAGCTGGCTTGTCTTTTCTGAGTGTTTCCTCCGGCTCTTCCAGCTGAGCCAGATACTGGGGCGCATCCAGGGCAGCAAAAGAAATCCCCGCTTCCTCAATGCTGCGGCACACTTCCCTGGCCTGGACCAGAGCCTGTTCCCGGCTGTCCAGGCGGTATACATTCTCTCTCAGCGCCTGAGGCAGAGACCGCACTCCCGCCTGGATCTGGCCGATCTCCTCCAGGGACACTCCCAACGCCCGAAGCAATTTGATCCGCAGCAGCTGCTGCACATCCTCCTGGGAATATTCCCGGTAGCCGTTTTCCCGCCGCTGAGGTGAAATCAATCCTTGCTGTTCGTAAAACCGAACAGTGGCCCGCTCCATATTGCACAGTTTTTCCACTTCTTTGATGGTCATATATCCCGCCTCCTTCCCCTTTTGAGGCCAGTATAAAGGATAAAGCCCCTTGACAGTCAAGGGGCTTTATCGTAAAAATCTGTTTTTATACCAGTTTCGCCTTTTCCAGGATGGCATCCACCTGTTTTTGCTGCTCCTCGGTCAAAGGCAGCAGGGGCGAACAAGGCTCCCCTCCCTGGTATCCCAGTTGATTGCAGGCATACTTCAAAGCAGG
>JAHZHY010000009.1:0-10826 GCA_019420045.1 Clostridiales bacterium | reverse complement strand
GGTGACGCAGGCATTCACCGGGAACATCCGCTTGTAAAGTTTCAGGGATGCGGCATAGTCTCCCGCTTCAAACAGGCGCTGCACCTCCACGCACTCCTGGGGACAGCAGTTGGCCAGGGCCATCACCGAGCCTTTGATTCCAATGGCCAGGGCCGGATACCAGGCCGAAGCGGTACCCACCAGCAAATTGAATTCCGGGTCCAGACCCTGGGTCATAAAGGAGATCAGCTGGGCAATATTCCCCGAGCTGTCCTTCATGCCGATGATGTTGGGATGATGGGACAGAATGGAAGCCGCACGGGGAGAAATATTCACATGGGTGAACTTGGTCACATTGTAGATCAGAATGGGAATGGGGCTTTCATCGGCCACCTTTGTAAAGAAGGCGATAAGGGCTTCGTCTCCCATCTGATCCCCATAATAATTAGGGGTGAGAACCAGGGCGCACTGGGCCCCGGCCTCAGCGGCCTTCTTGGTCAGGTGGATGGTGGCCTGGGTGTTTTCCAGACCGGTTCCCGCCATGAGCAATTTGCCCGGCGCTTTGTGCTGGGCGGCGATGCGGATGAGCTCCAGTTTGTCCTCCTCTTCCAGATAAGGGGTTTCCCCGTTGGAGCCCAGTACCAGATACCCGGCCACGCCGGTGTCATTCCATTTTTCAATGTTCTTCCGGAAGGCCTCAAAATCCACTTTTCCTTCCTTGGTAAACGGCGTGATCACCGGGGGCAGTACACCGTGAATTTCAAAAAACTTGCTGGCCATGGTTTCATCCTCCCTTGGTTTTTGGGTATTATCTCTAAAATCCATGGTAGCATCTCCCCGCCTTTTCGTCAAGATGAAAGAAGGAGGAGCATTTGCTCCTCCTTTTCCCATGTCGAAAAAGTGGCAAAGCCGCTTTTCGAGTTTTTGCAAGGGGCTGCGTGCAGCCATTGGGCCACACTTGCCCCTTGAGAAGTGTAAAAACCGACGCACAGGTCGCCGGTTTTTACAAATTAGTGAGGGATAAAACGAGCAATCCCTTCTAGCCAGATAAATTTTTTGCCAGTCTGGAAGAAGACGCAGTTACTCTTTCTTTTCCCTTATTTCTTCTCCTATTTTTGCTGAGCCGACAGGGCATCCACCGACAGAAGTGCTTGCTCCAGATTCTTCGGGCTGATTTCCCAGGCCATATTGTGGATGGACTCGCCGGGGGCACAAGCCTTTTCGGCGGCGATGATCACCCGGCTTTTGTCGGTGATCCCCATTTCCGCCAAAGTCACAGGCAATCCCACCGAACGGCAGAACCGATGGACCTGCCAGAATTCTTCTGTGGGGCCATCCTCCAACAGCAGCTGGGCCAGAGTGCCATAGGCCACCACTTCGCCATGCATGGCGGTGAGCTCTTCCAGAGCGGTAAAGCCGTTATACACCGAATGGGCCACAGCCAGACCGCCATTGTCGGCGCCTACGCCGCTGAGATAGGTGTTGGCTTCCACAATGGCCTCCACGGCCGGAGTCAGCAGGCCTTGCTGGGCATCCACCTTAGCCAGAAGCCCCTTGTCCTGCAAAGTATCCCAGCACAGCCGGCACAGCGCCATGGCTGAGCGGGTCACACCGCCGTTTTCCAGGCTGGGTGCATGATTTCTCTCGCAGACCCGGGCCTCAAAGAAGGTGCCCAGGGCATCTCCCATGCCGGAAACCAAAAACCGTACCGGAGCCTTGGCGATGACGGAAGTGTCCACAACCACCACATCCGGGTTCTGGGGATAGAACAAATAGCTGTCAAAGGTACCATCATCCTGATAGATCACCGAAAGACCGGTGCAGGGGGCATCGGTGGCGCAAACAGTAGGGATGATGACCACCGGCTTATGCTGATAGTAAGCTGTGGCCTTGGCGGTATCAATGGCGCTGCCGCCGCCTACGCCGCAGACCACATCGATTCCCTTTTCCCGAACCAGACGGCCCATTTTATCAATTTCTCCACGGGAGCTGATGCCGCCGAAGGTTTCAAAATAAATCTTGGCTTCCGAGGAGGCAAAGCTCTGGCGGATCTTATCCTCTGTGGCTTTTCGTCCACTTCCGCTGCAAACAAACAGGAAGCTCTTTCCCAGATTCTCCACATTCTGACACAGTTCCAGCAATGCGTCCTCGCCCTGCACATATTTGGCGGGGGCCCGCATGAGTTTCAGCATAAGAATCACTCCTTTGCCCCCTATTGTAGTCTCTTTTCTTCTGTTTTCAAGAAGCAGATTCCATAAAAAAACACAGGGATTTTGGTCAATTTGTCAAAACTTTAACATAGACCTTTTCCCTGTGTTTCATTGACTTTTTGCGCCTACATTCCGTACTTTCGCAGGAAAGGGATGTGGCTCATAATCCATGCTGTAACGAAACTGAAGAGGAACACCAGGGAGGTAGCCACCGGCACTGCCACCAGCGGTGTCCAGGTGACCGCATTCAGCCCCAGAGCCACCAGGCGGCTGTTGAAAAAGGCATGGACCAGATACATCCCAAAGGACAACTGGGATACCTTCAGGCAGAAGGCCAGCCCCCGTTTTCCCAAACGATCTCCATGGCAATGCTCTTTGAAAAAGAGGAAAATCCCCACTGACATCATAGCCACATTGGGGGTGACATACAAAAACCAGGTTTCGTTGGGAGCGTTCCAATCCAGGCTGGCCACCACCGTCATGCCCCAGGTCCAAGCTGTCCCCAGGATCCCGGCGGCGTAGATGAGTTTTTTCACTTTCGGAGTAAAATCATAGGTCTTGAAGTAATACCCGGCCACAAAATAGCCGATGTATCCACCCAGCATCTTCAGGTCCAGCCGGTACACCACACCGCTGACCACCTGTCCCACCTGAGTGCCGTTGAACATAGGCAGAAAGAGGGTAAAGGCAAAATAGAGCAGCAGGAAATATTCCAGATCCCGCCGGCTGGCCCCTTTAATAAAGAGCCGAAGGATGGGAGTGATGAGATACAGGCCCATGATCATATAGATAAACCACAAATGATAATGGCCAAAGGCGATGTTGGTAATGATCTGCCACAGGGAGTCGGGAGTACCGGCCCGGCTGTTGAGCAAGGCAGTATACAGGGCATAGAAAGTGGACCAGATCAAAAAAGCGGCGGCAATGCGGGGCAGATTCTTGCGGAAAATGCTTTTATAGGTCACATTCCGCTGTGGGTCCAAAAAGAACATGCCGCTGAGCATGACAAACACCGGCACACACCAGCGCACCAGGCTGTCAAACCCGTTGAGGATCTGCCACTCTGCACTGCGCACATCCATCCCCGGCCAGTTGTTCCCGCACACATGGACCACGATCACCGCAACCATAGCCAAAGCCCGCAAAAGGTCGGCATAGAGCAGCCGGCCTGTGGTATTTTCTTTCATTCTCTTTTCCCCTTTGTCTGGAATAGATTCAGTATAGCATATCTGCCGCCGGAGGAAAACCGGCCATTCTATAGCCCAATGGCTGTTTCTCCTCAAAAGTTTTGCTTTTTGTGAAAAAGAGGCGAAAAAAATCCCCTTTCCCTCTTGCATTTTTGTAAAAATTGAGTAAAATGATTCATTATCCCCAAAGGACTTTTATTTTATCCATTCAGGAGGTTATATAGATGAAAAACGGCGAACTGATCGGCGAGATGATCGCCTGGGAAGAAGGCTCTCCCAAGCGGATCAATCATTTCCTCAAGGTCTACGGCTTTGCCAAGGCCATCGCTTCCCGTGAGCAGCTGAGCTCCACCACCATGAATATCGTGGAAACCGCCGCCATCCTTCACGATATCGGCATCAAACCCTGCCTGGAAAAATACGGTTCCTGCCAGGGCCCCCAGCAGGAAGAAGAAGGGGAAAAAGCCTGCCGGGCTCTGATGGAAAGATGCGGCTACACCGACAAGGAGTTTGTGGACCGGATCTGCTGGCTGGTAGCCCATCACCATAGCTACGACAATATCCAGGACATCGATCTGCAAATCCTCATTGAGGCCGATTTTCTGGTGAATCTGGACGAAAAGCAGGCCGACCAGGCCGCCATCGAAAAGGTGCGGGACGACCACTTTAAAACAGCCACCGGAAAGAAGTTCCTCCAGCAGCTGCTGCTCAGCAAAAAATAATATAAAGCTATCAAAAAAGGCTTCGGTAAAACCGAAGCCTTTTTTATTTTTCTCCTTCCAGACCGCAGCACTCCTGCAATGCATCGATAAACTTCTGGGCCGCCTTGGAAAAGACCTGATACCGCTTCCATATGATGGATGCCTCCCCTTCCATCCGGGGATACAAGGGCCGAAAACATAATTTACTGTCGCCGCTCACATTGATCAGCTTATCAAAGCACAGCGCATACCCCAGCCCCTCTTCCACCAGCAGCGAGGCATTGAACACCAGGTTATAAGTAGCCACCACGGACAGCTCTTCAGGGTCCCTCCCTATCCACCGGGACATGGGCCAATGGTCACTTTCCTGAGCCGAGACGATCAGCGGCTTATCCCAAAGATCCTGGGGAGTGATGTACTCCTTCTGGGCCAAGGGAGAATCCCGGCGCATCAGCACGCCCCAGGTATCCCGAACAGGCAACTTGATGGCATGATACCGGCTGGTATCCACCGGGCCATAAACCACACCAAAATCAATGAGTCCCCTGTCCAGATACTCCTTTACAAAAACGGCGTTACCGCTGCGGATGTGATAGCGGATGCCAGGATATTGTTTTTGCAGGCAGCAGGCCGCTTTGGCAAAAATGCGGATCAAATCCGATTCCCCGGCGCCGATGTACACATCCCCTACAATGACTTCGTCGGAATAGGCGATCTCCCGCTGTGTCATGTGCACCAGTTCCAAGATCTCTTCGGCCCGCTTGCGCAGGATCATCCCTTCCTGGGTGAGCATCACCTTGCGGGAACCCTTGCTGCCCCGGATGAGCAGCTGTTTGCCTACTTCCTCCTCCAAGGCTTTCAGCTGGGTGGATAATGTGGGCTGGGACAAATGCAGGGAATGGGCTGCGGCTGAAATGCTCTGTTCTCGAGCCACGGCCAAAAAATATTGCAGAACTCGCAGTTCCATCCAATCTCCTCCAACCACAGAATAGCAAAATTAACGATAGGTTTCAACTATACTTTCCTATTATAAATAAGTATTTGATATATATTTAGCTGTTCATTATACTGGAATTAAAAATAAACTATACCGGAAAAGAGGTTTTTTATGGATAAGCAAATGCTTCAGGGCAAAGTAGCCATCATCACCGGTGCCAGCTATGGTATGGGCCAAACCATGGCCGAACTTTTCGCTGAGGAAGGAGCGGCCGTCGTCCTCACCGCCCGGGGACAGGAAAAACTGGACCAAGTGGTGGAAGGTATCCGGGCCAAAGGCGGCCGGGCCATCGGCGTAACAGCTGATGTGTGCTCCTCCGAGGACACCAAGCGGGTTTTTGAAACGGCGCTGGAGACCTTTGGCGATGTGGATATTCTCATCAACAACGCCGGCATCGGCGAACAAAAGATCATCGACGAGACCGATGACGACTGGATGCTTTATGTGATGAACACCAATCTAGGCGGGCCTATGCGCTACATCCGGGAAGCACTGAAAATCTTCCTTCCCAAAAACGACGGCGTGATCATCAACATCTCTTCGGTCAATGGCACCCGTCCCTTCTGCGGCGCCACCTACACTTCCACCAAGGGTGCGCTGAATACCCTGACCAAAAATGTGGCTATGCGCCTGATTGACACCAACATCCGCTGCAACGCCGTGGCGCCAGGTGCTACCGTCACCCCTGCCCATGTGGCCAACAAAGCCGGCCAGCAGCCCGGCGGCGCCAAAATGCTGGAACACAGCGGCCATTTCGTCTATTTTCCCGGTCCGGAATGCGATCCCATGGACCAGGCCTATGCCTGCCTGTTCCTGGCCAGCAAAATGGGCCGCCATGTGAAAGGCCAGGTCATTCAGGTGTGCAACGGCGCCTTCCTTTAATAAAATACACCCGACCAGCCAACTGCGGAACACAAAGGAGGAGATTGCACCGATGAAAGCCCTCACTTCTGTCCTGTTATGGTTTTTTCTGTTGCCCTGCATGGTCTCCTGCACCAAACCCGCTGAGACTCCATCTGAATCCACTCCCCCTCCTCAAACCACTCAGCCGGAAGAAAATACCCAGGAAACCGAACCGGAGGAACCTTCTATGCAAAAAGAGTTCTATATCACCGCCGGCGGCCAGACCTTTGCCGCCCGCTTTGAAAACAACTCCAGCGCCGATGCTCTGCGCCAGCTTCTCTCCCAGGGAGATCTCACTGTGGATATGAGCGATTACGGCAATTTTGAAAAAGTGGGAAGCCTGGGACAAAACCTTCCCACAAACGATCAATCCATTACCACCCAGCCAGGGGATGTGATCCTCTATCAGGGGAACTCCATCACCATTTATTACGGCACCAACACATGGAGCTTTACCCGCCTGGGGAAGATTGAAAATGCCACCCGGGAGGGACTTTTGCAGGCTTTGGGGGATGGGGATGTGCAGGTGACTTTCTCCCTCACCCCGGCGCAAAACTAATCACTGTAAGGAGGATGCTGCTCTATGATTAAGCAAACAGCGGGTCGGGACGGTCTGGGAGATCTGGCTCCCAAATTCGCCCAACTCAATGACGATGTTCTCTTCGGCCAGGTATGGTCCCGGGAAGATCGGCTCTCCCTGCGGGATCGGTCCATGATCACTGTGGTGGCCCTGGTTTCCAAGGGGATCACCGACAATTCTTTGAAATACCACATCCAGAATGCCAAAAACCACGGCGTGACCAAAACCGAAATGGTGGAGATCATCACCCATATCGCCTTTTATGTGGGCTGGCCCAATGCCTGGGCGGTGTTTCCCATGGTGCGAGAGGTCTACGCCCAGGATGCGGTCAACGCCAAAGAGCCTCTGTTCGGCCTGGGACAGCCCAACGACGCCTATGCCGCTTATTTCATCGGCCAAAGCTATCTCAATCCCCTCACCGCCCAGGGCGTCACAGTGTGCAATGTGACCTTTGAGCCCCGCTGCCGCAACAACTGGCACATCCGCCATGGGGGCGGGCAGATCCTGCTGTGTACCGACGGCGAAGGCTGGTATCAGCAATGGGGACAGCCGGCCCGCAGCCTGCATCCCGGGGATGTGGTGTATATTCCCCCGGAGGTAAAACACTGGCACGGCGCCGCCGAGGACTGGTTTTCTCATGCAGCCGTCGAGATCCCCGCCCCGGATGCCTCCAATGAATGGCTGGAACCGGTGAGCGACGAAGAATACAACATGCTGACGCTGATGCAGACGGAGGAATAACAAATGAACATTCTGGTACTCAACGGAAGCCCCCGGAAAGAGGGAAATACCGCAGCCATGGTAGAAGCCTTTGCCGCAGGTGCCCGGGAAGCGGGACATCAGGTGGACATCGTCCCTGTATGCCAAAAAAAGATCGCCGGGTGCCTGGCCTGTGAATACTGCCACACCAAAGGCAACGGAAAGTGTGTCCAGCAGGACGATATGCAGCAGGTCTATCCTCTCCTGGAACAGGCCCAGATGATCGTGCTGGCCTCCCCCGTGTATTACCACAGCTTCACCGGCCAGCTCCAGTGCGCCATCAACCGGATCTATGCTCTGGACAAACCCAAAAACTTAAAGAAAGCCGCCCTGATCCTTTCTTCCGGCAGCGACAATGTGTATGGCGGCGCCATTTATGAATACCAAAACTCCTTCCTGGATTATCTCAAGCTGGAGGATATGGGTATTTTCACTGCCTTTGGCAAACAGAACAAATCCCCGGAAAAACTGGAGGAACTGCGCCAGTTTGGATTGCACCTGAAATGATCTATCAGGATTTTAACGGACTTTCCATCTCCCGGCTGGGGCTGGGAGCACTTCGCTTCCCCACTTTTCCGGGAGAGCCCAATCACATCGACATCATGCAGGCCCGGCGAATCGTGGATGAAGCCATTGCCCAGGGGATCAACTATTTTGACACTGCCTATACCTATCAGCAGGGGGATTCGGAGCGGGCTTTGGGGGAAGCACTCTCTCACCATCCCCGGGATAGTTTCTTCCTGGCAACCAAGTTTTATGCCGCCGCCAAAAAGGACATCGCCAGTGTATTTGAAGAGCAGCTTCGCCGACTAAAAACCAACTATTTTGATTTCTACCTGCTGCACAGCCTGGATGAAAACTACATCCAGGACTACACCGATCCCCAAAAGGACTATCTGGGCTTTCTTCTCCGGCAAAAGGAAACCGGGAAGATCCGCCACATTGGTTTTTCCTCTCATGGCTCTCCGGAGACCCTGGAAAAGTTCCTCAACTGGTACGATGGCTTTGACATGGCCCTGATCCAGCTCAACTACCTGGACTGGACGCTGCTGGACGGCAAAGGCCAGTACGACATTCTCACAAAGCACCATATCCCCATCTGGGTGATGGAACCGCTGAAAGGCGGGCGGCTGTCCACGCTCAACCAAAAAGCCCGGGATATTTTGCAGCAGGCTGCCCCCGGCTGGTCCATCTCCTCCTGGGGTTTCCGGTTTCTGATGGAGCTGCCTGGAGTGCAGACGGTGCTCAGCGGAATGTCCACCCCGGAACAGGTGCGGGAAAATGCCGCCACCTTCTCCCAGGCCCGGCCTTTCACCCAAGAGGAACGGCAGGCCCTCTCCCAGGCTGCTGAGGTTTTTCTCAAGGACCTGGGGGTTCCCTGCTCCGGCTGCCGCTACTGCTGCGACACCTGCCCTGCCCACCTGAACATCCCCCTTTTGATCCAGGCCTACAACGAACACCGGATCAGCGGCTCCACCTGGAAGATCCAGGGCCTGACCCCCACCGACCGGGCCGGGCGCTGTCTCCATTGCGGCGCCTGCCTGAAACACTGTCCCCAAAAGATCCAGATCCCCACCATCATGGAAGAAGCCGCAAAAGCTGGACTGTAAAGGAAAGAAACCATATGGAATACCGCATCAACAAACGAACCGGCGACAAAATCAGCGTGCTGGGCTTTGGCACTTCCTACATTGCCCAGGCCGACGAAAAAGACGCCATCGCCACCATTCGTCAGGCTTACGAAGGGGGCGTCAACTATTTTGACCTAGCCACTGCAGAAAGCCGTACCTTCCCCTATTTCGGCGCGGCCCTGGGGGATGTGCGGAAGAATGTGCGCTACCAGATCCATTTTGGTGCAAACTACACTGGCGGCCCCTATGGCTTCACCCTGGACGCCGAAGCCATCAAAAAAAGCATCCACTGGCAGCTGGAGAAATTGGGCACCGATTACATCGATTACGGCTTTATTCACTGTCTGGATGAAGTAGCCGACTGGCGGAAATACCAGAAAAACGGTGCACTGGCCTTTTTGATGGAGCTGAAGGAACAAGGTATTGTACGCCACCTGGGCCTTTCCTCCCACACTCCGGCCACCATCCAGCAAGTGATGGACGATGTGCCCCTGGATATGCTGATGTTTTCAGTGAATGCCGCCTACGATTACCACAAGGGCACCTATGGCAAAGGCAGCACCGATGAACGCACCGCCGTCTACCGCCGGTGCGAAGCGGAAGGCGTAGGCATTGCGGTAATGAAGCCTTTTGCCGGCGGCCAGCTGCTGGACTCTTCTCTTTCTCCCTTCGGCCAGGCTCTGACCCATTATCAGTGCCTGCAATATGCTCTGGACCGGCCTGGTGTGCTCACCGTACTGCCTGGCATGAGTTCAGTGGAGCAGATCAAACATCTTCTGGGCTTTTTTGAGGCCTCCCCGGAGGAAAAGGACTATTCTGTCCTGGGATCTTTCACTCCCCCGGATGCCGTGGGAAAATGCGTCTACTGCAATCATTGCGCCCCCTGTCCCCAGGGAATCCAGATCGGCCTTGTGAACAAGTACTATGACCTGGCTCTGCGGGGTGATGCCATGGCAGAAGAGCATTACCGGGAGCTTGCAAAACACGCTTCGGATTGCATCCAGTGCGGCCACTGCAACAGCCGCTGTCCCTTCCATGTGGATCAGATGGCCCGCATGAAGGAGATCAACCGGCATTTTGGTTTGTAAAAAAGAAAAGCACGGCGTATTTCAAGATACGCCGTGCATTTTTATACCCCATAGGAGCTTTCGGCCAGCAGATTTCCCCCTTGATCATAAGCCCGCACTTCTATTTGATAGCGGAGCGTTCTTTGCTGATAAGACAGATCCTGGGGACTGTTGAGATCGAAGAAAAAGCCCAGCCAGTCTTCCTCTGTCGGCCGTTCTCCCCGGCAAAGAAACAGGCTTCCCATTTTTTCTTCTCCTTCAAAAAAGACCTGTACCGGCTCATCATATCGGGTGTCGGTGAGCACCCCTTCCACCCGGTGCGTGCCCTCCGGCGCCCAGGAAAACAGCAGCAGAGAACCTTCCAGGTTGTCTTCCCACATCACCGGAACAGTCTGAAGCTCCTGCTCCCGGTGATAGCGCACCAGATTCCAGCCGCTCCACCGAAGAAAACCTATCTTCTGGGCCACACACACTTCCAGAAGATCCTTTCCCTCAGCCAGCACCAGCCGGTCTTTGTCTTTCAGCCCCACAGGCAGCGTATCCAGATAATCTACCTTTTCCACCATGTGGACCTGCTCCTGCCAGCGGAGAGCCTGCCGGGGCGTCAGGGCTGGATAGCTCTGAGACGCCCACCAAAGCCACAGAGCCAGAAGAGCCAGAAACACATTGCGCAAAGTGCGCAGGGTGCGGTGATATACTTTAGGAGGTCTTTTCATGCGCTGTCACCTCCTCCAAAGGGATGCGGATGCGGAATGTATTCCCTTCTCTTTCATAAACCAGATCCAGCCATTGGTTTTTACGAAATTCCTCCC
>JAHZHY010000089.1 GCA_019420045.1 Clostridiales bacterium | reverse complement strand
CGCCTTCCCAGATCAGCGCTGCCACAACCTCTGTCATGTTGTGCTCCTTTCTTTCCTTTCAAAAAGGCTTCCCACAAAAGGGGAAGCCTTTTTGCTGCTTATTTGCCCAGCTTCTTGTTTTTCTCCGCAGACCCAGCCACAGCCTGGATGCAGGCGCTGCGCAGGCCGCCTTCCTCCAGTTTAGAGACACCGACAATGGTGGAACCGCCAGGAGAGCAAACAGCATCCTTCAGCGCACCGGGATGCTGGCCGCTTTCCAGCACCAGGGAAGCGGCGCCCAGCACGGCCTGGGCCACATAGGTCATGGCCTTCTGACGGGGCACACCGGCCATAACGGCGCCATCGGCCAGGCCTTCCATAAAGAGATAGGCAAAGGCGGGGACGCAGCCGGAAGCCGCACCGGCGGCATCGGCCAGATTCTCCCCGATCCGGTCAAATCGGCCCGACTGGGCCATGATGGTTTCGAATTCATCCACCAGCTCCGGCTTGCAGCATTCCGGGTGGATCAAAGTCATGCCCTTGCCAATAGCCGCGGGGGTGTTAGGCATGATACGCAGTACAGGCACCCGATCGGTCAGGTTCAGATGCTGATAAATGCTCTC
The DNA here is from genome assembly GCA_019420045.1 of Clostridiales bacterium. Lineage (GTDB taxonomy): Bacteria > Bacillota > Clostridia > Oscillospirales > Butyricicoccaceae > Pseudobutyricicoccus. The sequence goes on along the minus strand of JAHZHY010000089.1, from coordinate 494 downwards.
CATGGTGACGCCAGCAGCCATGGAAACCAGCACCTTTTCTTCTCCCCGGGCCGTGCACTCCTGCACCACCGGGGCGATCTGGCGCAGCACTTCCGGCAGGATGTGGGGCTTGACCCCCAGCATAATGAATTTGCTCTGGCGCACCACCTCTTCATTGGTGAGCACCACCTGGCAGCCCACTTCTTTGGCCAGAGCCTGGGCCTTGGCCGGGGTGTGATTGGTCACTACTACCTGCTGAGGGCCGATGCCCTTGCAGGCCGCCCGCACCAGGGCCGATCCCATGTTTCCTGTGCCGATGAATCCTATTGTATACTGGAACATTTGCTTTCTTCCTTTCTTTCCTCTTCCTGCTGCCGGATGGCACTTTGGGGCACATAGCTATGGTCATAGAGCACCCTGGCCCGGTTGCGCATCAGGACGGTGTCTTCATAGTTTCCTGTTTTCTTGTCCACTTTCCGGCGATAGATGGTGTTATGGCGATAAAGCTCCGCCCC
>JAHZHY010000088.1:2597-13670 GCA_019420045.1 Clostridiales bacterium | reverse complement strand
TGTGGCCAAGATTGCTAAACGATACGCCGCTTATGAAGATATTGAAGATCTGATCGAAGAGGAACAGTGCGCCTATACCCTGACCCGTCTGGGTTATATCAAGCGGCTGCCGGTGTCGGCCTACCGCACCCAGAAGCGGGGCGGCCGGGGCATCACCGCTATGGCCACCCGGGAAGAGGACATTGTGGAAACGGTGTTTACCGCCTCCACCCATGACCATGTGCTCTTTTTCACCAATCTGGGCAAGGTGCTGCGGCTGAAGGGATATATGATCCCTGAGGCTTCCCGCACCTCCAAGGGCACCAATATCGTCAACCTTCTCCAGCTGGAAGGGGGCGAGCGGGTCACCGCTATGATTCCCATCAAGGAATTCAGCGATGGGGCTTATGTGTTCTTTGCCACAAAACAGGGCGTGGTCAAACGCACCCATCTGTCCGAGTTGCATACCGCCCGAAAGGCCGGCGTGCGGGTCATTACCCTCAATGAGGGAGACGAGCTCATCGGCGTGCGTCTCACCGATGGCCAGGATAAGATCATCCTGTGCACCCATGACGGCCGGGGCATCCGCTTTGATGAAAAAGAAGTTCGCACCATGGGCCGTTCGGCGGCCGGTGTCCGGGGCATCCGTCTGGCTGAAGGAGACTATGTGGTGGGCGTGGCCTGCGACAGCGAAGGCCAGTATCTGCTCACCGTCACCGAAAACGGCTATGGCAAGCTGACTTCTCCCCGGGAATTCACCGAGCATCACCGGGGTGGCGGCGGCATCATCGCCCACAACCTCACCGACAAAACAGGGCCTTTGGCCGGAATCAAGTCGGTGGATACCTATAACGATATTCTGCTTATCACCGATGAGGGTGTGATCATTCGCACCGGTGTGGAGACCATCCGTGTCTGCTCCCGTTCGTCCCAGGGCGTCAAGCTGATGCGGTTGGATGAAGGGGTCAAACTGATCTCTCTGGCCAAGGCCGACAAGGAAGAAGAGGAAGAAGCGGAGGAAAACCCGGAAAATACAGAAACTGCGGAAAACACCCAGCAGCCTCAGCCTGAGCCGGAGAAGGGAGAATAAATCTCCCTATGAAGCAAGTGGAAGTGTATACCGACGGGGCCTGTTCGGGAAACCCGGGCCCCGGAGGCTGGGGTGCCATTCTCCGGTTCCAGGGGATCGAAAAGGAGATTGCTGGTTTTGAACGGGAGACCACCAACAACCGGATGGAGCTTACCGCTGCCATCCAGGGTCTTTCCCGGCTGAAAGAGCCCTGTCTGGTGGATCTTTACACCGATTCCCAGTATCTGTCCAAGGCCATCAACGAAGGATGGCTGCAAAACTGGAAGAAAAAAGGATGGGTGAAAAGCGATAAAAAGCCGGTGCTCAATGTGGAGCTGTGGCAGGCGCTGGATGAGCAGCTTAAGCGGCATCAGGTGACCATCCATTGGGTCAAAGGCCATGCGGACAACCCATTCAATAACCGGTGCGATGCTCTGGCCACCGGCCAGATTGCTCAAAACCGTTAGCGCAGAGCAGCGTATAAAATTCTTGTTGCAATATACACTAAAATGGTGTATATTGAAGGCGGAGAAACAAATCCCTCTGCACAGCATCCAAGCATCATGCTTTGCAGGAAGCCATATAGAAAGGATGTTGCAACATGTTTGTTTATGCAGATAACGCAGCCACGACCCGCATCGCTCCTCAGGTGCTGGACGCTATGCTGCCTTATTTGAAAGAGGAATACGGCAATCCTTCCACCTTGTATAAGCTGGGACGGGAGGCCAAAATCGCCATAGAGAAGGCTCGGGAGCAGGTGGCTCAGGTCATCGGCGCCAAGGCCGAAGAGATCTTTTTCACCGGCAGCGGCACCGAGGCCGACAACATGGCTCTGAAAGGGGTGCTCTATGGCCCCGCCGGCAAAGGGAAAAAGCATCTGATCACCACGAAGATCGAGCATCATGCCATTTTGCATACCGCCATGGCTCTGGAAAAAGAAGGATTCCAGGTGACCTTCTTGGATGTGGACAAGAACGGACGGGTGGATCTGGAAGAGCTGAAACAGGCCATCACACCCGACACCGCCTTGGTGTCCATCATGGCGGCCAACAACGAAGTGGGAACCATCCAGCCCATTGAAGAGATCGGAAAAATCTGCCGGGAAAAGGGTGTTCTGTTCCACACCGATGCGGTACAGGCCTTCGGCCATATGCCCCTGGATGTGAACAAAATGAACATCGACCTTCTGTCTCTGTCGGCTCATAAGATCAACGGGCCCAAGGGCAGCGGCGCTTTGTATATCCGCCGGGGTCTGGGCCTGCGCCCGGTGATCGAAGGCGGCGGCCAGGAACGCAACCGGCGCAGCGGCACAGAAAATGTGGCCGGTATCGTTGGTTTGGGCCAGGCGGCTCAGCTGGCTATGGAGACCATGGAAGAAGAGTCGGCCCGTCTGAAGGCACTGGCTAAAAAGCTCACCGACGGCGTGCTTCAGATCCCTGAGACCATTCTCACCGGAGATCCGGAAAACCGCCTGCCCGGCGCTTGCAGCTTTGCTATCAGCGCTATCGAAGGCGAATCCCTGGTGCTCTATCTGGATATGGAGGGCATCTGCACCTCCACCGGCTCAGCTTGTTCCACCGGCAGCCTGGACCCGTCCCATGTGCTCATGGCTATCGGTCTGTCCCATGAAGTCTCCCACGGCTCTCTGCGGGTGACTTTGGGCCGGTTCAATACCGAAGAAGAAGTGGACTATATCATCGAAACACTGCCGAAGGTGGTGGAGAAGCTCCGGAGCATGTCTCCGGTGTGGAACCGCAAGTGATCGGCAAGGAGGAGTTTGTTATGCTGTATTCGGAAAAAGTTATGGATCATCTGGCCCATCCCCGGAATGTGGGTGAGCTGGAGGATGCCAATGCCGTGGGTGAGGTGGGCAACCTCAAGTGCGGCGATATCATGAAGATCTACATGAAGATCGACGAAAATGAAGTGATCCAGGATGTGCGTTTCCAGACTTTTGGCTGCGGCGCTGCGGTGGCTACCTCTTCCATGGCTACCGAAATGGTCAAGGGCAAGACGGTAAAGGAAGCTCTGGAGCTGACCAATGCCGCTGTGGCCGAAGCTCTGGATGGACTGCCCCCGGTGAAGATGCACTGCTCGGTGCTGGCAGAAGAGGCCGTCAAGGCTGCTCTGGCCAACTATTACAAGGGCCAGGGCAAAGACCCGGTCCAGTATGTGGGCTGCACCGGCGACTGCAAGGCCTGCCACGGGGAAGAAGATCATCACTAAAAATGGAAAATACCGCTTTGAAGTTTATTCAAAGCGGTATTTTTTGCAAAAACTAAATATATTTATTTTTTTTCAAAGATTAGTCGATATAAAAAAGCATGATTTTTTGGGGGAAAGGAGGAAAAAGGAAACAATGTATCATTATCGTCGCAATCTGATGATTTTCAGTGTGCTTTTGTTGTTGCTGGGCCTGTTGCGTACCGTGTTCTTTGTTCAGCAGATGGGCTCCTGGATGGAGCTTTTCAAGATGGATAACATCGACATGGTCAAGCTGGTTCTTTTGTTCCTGTGTGATCTGCCCACCAGCATCGGGGCTGTGCTTCATCGGCGTGGAGAAGAATTGGGAAGAAAAAATGCAGAAGAACCAAAAGTAATTTTGCTCATTTCTGTAAAAAACCGGCTGTGCATCAAGCACAGCCGGTTTTTGTTTTTACCGGTATTTTTTCTGCATGGAGAAGCCGCGGCCCTTTACTTCGGAAATACGGCTGACCATGAGGAAGCATTCCGGGTCGATCTGGTGGATCAGTTTTTCCGCCTTGGGCAGTTCACGGCTGGACAGCACCGAAAGCACCAGCTGGGTCTTCTGCCGCAGATAGCCGCTTTCTGTCTGGATCAGGGTGACGCCTCGGTTGAGATCCTGGAGGATGGCCTGACGGATTTCCTCGGATTTTTCGCTGACCACTTTGATTTCGATGCGGGAAGTGCCCATGAGCAGCATTTTGTCCAGCACCATGGTGTAGATCATCACCAGCACCACACCGTAGAGCAGCTTTTCCGGGGACTGGAACAGCCCCTGGCTCAGCAGGATACACACATCAAAAAAGTACATACACACCGAAACCGGCGTCCGGAACAGCCGGTTGAGGATGAGGGGAGGGATGTCCATGCCGCCGGTGGAAGCGCCGGCCCGAATGACGATGCCCAGGGAGACGCCTACCCCCAGACCGGCAAACAGGGTACACAGCATCACATCTTCGGTGAGAACATAATCTCCCAGAATCCGCTGCCAGAATTCCAGGGCAAGAGGGTAAATGAAGCTGCTGAGCAATGTGGTGGCGGCAAAACGGCGGCCCAGTACACACAGCCCCAAAAGCAGCATCACCATATTAAAGGCCAGCACAAAGGCGGAAATGGGCACACCGGTCAGATAATTGGCGGTGAGACCCAAGCCGGTGGTACCGCCCATCACTAGGCCGGTGGGCAGAACAAAGAGCTTGACGGTGAGGGCATAGAGCAGATTTCCCGCAGCAACAATGGCGGCGGAAAGCATCCATTTTTTCAAAATCAGATCAATCCTTTCCCAGGTATTTTCACAAAAAAACGCTTGTCAGAGATTTTCCCTGACAAGCGTGGATCGGGCAAGCGCCCCATACTCATAGGATGGTACCATGGGATTTCCCTTCTGTCAAGCAAAAAGTGAGAGACCTGGGTTTTCCCCAAAGATCTTCCCCAGGCTGTGGAAAATATTCCATGTGAAACCGGTCAGACGCCGGGGGCGAGAAGGGGAGTGGGGTCAGGGGGGAGAACTTCGGCATTGAGAAAGGCTTTAACCCGGGCCAGGGACTCACGCAGCAGATTCTGAGGCAGTTGGGCTTTGAGAACGCTGTTGGGTGTTCCCACCCCCTCACAGGAAAGCCCCAACTGCTGGCCTAGGTAAAGGGCCCGTCCCAGGTGATAATCCTGGGTCACCACCAAAAGTTTTTCCAGCTGGTACACATGCTTGGCCCGGTACAGGCTGGCATAGGTGTTCAGGCCATGGCCATCGGCCAGAATGTCCTCTTCCGGTACGCCTTGCTCCAGAAGCCAGCTTTTCATAACGGCGATTTCGTTGCGCTGCTGATTTTCTCCGTCGCCCGAGATGAGGATGGTTTGGCTTTTGCCCAGCTGATAAAGGGCCAGACCTTCCTCCATCCGTCCCAGCAGAGCCGGACTCATATTTCCGGAAGAATCCACCTTGGCTCCCAGGATCAGAATGGCCTGGGCCGGCAGGGCCTCATCCCGGCTGACCCGATGGTCACATCCCAGGCTCCATATCCGTATTTGAATGAGGGCGAAGGCCAGAATGCCCAGACAAACCAGAGAGAGCAGGGGAAAAAGCCATTTTTTATAGGGTTTCTTCATGGTTTTCCCGACCCCAGTCTTTGCACACATCCACCCAGCCCTGGCAAGCGCTGTATTGGGCCAATTCCTCACAGGTGAGGGGAATGGCAGAGTTGCCGCTGCCACAGGCGGGATAGACAATGTCAAACCGTTTCAGTGATTCATCCAGATAGATTTTCACATTTTCCGGCACCCCAAAAGGACAGACGCCGCCCACCGGATGGGTGGTGTATTCCTCCACCTGCTGGGGGGTAAGCATTTTGGCTTTTTGGTGGAACAGGTCTTTGTAGCGCCGGTTGTCGATGCGGGCATCTCCGGCACATACGATGAGGATGGGGCCATTTTCTGTGAGAAAGGACAGAGTTTTGGCAATGCGACCTGGTTGGGTGTGCAGGGCATGGGCAGCCAGCTCCACAGTGGCACTGGACTCATGAAAAAACAGAATGGCATCCTCTTTCCCGAACTGGGCCAGATGGGCCCGGGCTGATTCTACTGACATAGGGATTTCCTCCACAAGGCTTTTTGGGTATTATAGTATGTTTTCTAGACAAACACAAGAAAAAAGGGCCGCTGAAAGCGGCCCTTTTGAAAGGTTGCGGGAAAAATCAGACCAGGATCAGATAGCCCTTGTCCTGCTTTTTGTATTCGCCGCCCATCAGGCTGTCATAGCAGGTGACCATGTCCTCGTCCAGAACCATCAGACGGTGATTTTCCGGAACTTCAGGCAGTGTCTCCAGCGTTTTTTCAAACCGATAGACTTTGTTCAGGATATGGGGATCGTAAGCGCCGGTAAAGCCTTCGCCCTGATATTCCGGCAGGGTGGCAGCGTCCCGGAAGGTATAGGAGGCCATAACGCAATGCTCGGCGCCGTCCTTCATCTCAAAGCAGGGAGTGATCAGATCCCGGCTGCCGTTGGCCGGAGTGCGCAGGAAGCCAGTGCCCTTCTGATCATCCACCGGAGCAAAGGAGCCTTCAAAGAGGCCATACACGCCGCTGTCGCTGCGTCCCGAGCAGGAGGCCACCAGGATTCCTTCGTGATCCGGCAGGGGGTTGATGATAAAGCCGGTCATCAGTTCACAGGGGATCAGATCCCAGGGGGAGGTGCTGCACAGTACATATTTTTTGCCTATCCGGTCTTTCCAGGCCTGGCTGACAGGAGGCAGATTCCGGGGAGCCTGCATGGCAAAGGGAGCCACCTTGCCCCGCAGATCCAGGATCATGAATTTCTGGCCTTCATATTCCTGGAAGGAGATACGGGTGTCGTTTTCCCCTTCGAAAACCTCGCCGTTCCATTTCAGGTTCTTGTGGATGCCCTCGCTGTCCCCACGGGTGCTGTCCCGGGTCACATTGAGTACGGCCCCATAGAAATGGGCGTTGAGCACGGCGCTGGGCACCAGATAAGTACCTTCAAACTGCTCTTTCAGCTGCTGAGGCACCGGCTGATACTGGGTGTAGATGTTGACCCCTTCGGTTTCCAACATGGCGGTGGCAAACAGCCGCAGGACGGTCTCCAGCACATCGATGCCGCAGTCGTGGGTTTCCGAAATAGCCAGAACGGCATCGTATTTGGGGATGATGATAAACTGGGTGGTGAACTGGAAGCTGTTGCCGCTTTTTTGCAGCACGCCTTCGCCCAGATCGTAGTCCTTATCCTTCATGTCCACATTGTCCCAGCCCAGGCCGAAACCGGTGCTGCGGGTGTCGCCAGGGAGGAAGGAAACCCCTTGGTGTTTGGCCATTTCCTCTTTGCTTTCCTTGGTGAGGATACTGGAATCTGTGAGGAACTGATTGCCGAACAGGCACAGATCGCTCATGGTGGTGGTATAACCGGCGCCGCCCTGGATAAACAGCAGTTCATGGGGCTTCTTACCTTCCTGCACCAGAGGATATTCTGTGTTGCGCACAGGGGAGAGGCGGCTGGAATGGGCGCCGATGGGTTCGGTGATATGATCCTTGCAGTACTGGGCGTAGCTCATACCGGAAACGGCAGCCACGGCCATTTCTGCCAAAGTGAAGCCGTCGTTGCAATAGACGGAATATTCGCCGGGAGCGGCTTTCAGATAGCTGTGGGCCATGTAGTCATACACTTCTTCATAGTAGGTGTCGTGGCTCACATCGGAGGCGGAAAAATGCTTCCACTGGGTGCCCGGCAGGCCGCTGCTGTGGCTGAGGCAATGGCGCAGGGTGATCTGACGGTACCGGTCGTCCAGCATCTTGAACCGGGGCAGATAGGTGACGATGGGCTCATCCAGGTCCAGCTTGCCCTGTTCCACCAACTGCATCACGGCAACGGTGCAATAGATCTTGGACACCGAGGCCACATTGTAGGTGCAGTTTGTATCGGCAGGCTTTTTCTCTTCGCCTCCTTGGGTACCCAGGGAATCGGCAGCCAGGATCTCTCCATGGCGCATGATGGCATAGGACACAGAAGTGTAATCCTTCTTCAGATTCATCCCCAGGATGGCGGACAGCTTTTCTTTCAGCACTTGATTCATTTTCCTTTGTTCTCTCCTTTCGGAAGTCCCCGGACACCTCCGGGAAATCATGGATATGAATATAGTATACCATAGGTTTCTCCCCCAGTGACAGGGAGTAATTAGGGATTTCACTATAAAATATCGCACAATTTTTCATCCGATTTTTTGGCAGGGACAGCGAGTATGAAGAAAAAAGAAAACCACAGTTACAAAAAGTTATACACAGGGGTTATCAACACCCTGTGTATAACTCCTGTGGACAAAAAAGCAAACAAACTTTTGAAAAAAGAGAAATGCCCCAGACGCCTGGGGCGTCTGGGGCAGAAGGTTTTATCGGATTTTTTGCCAGCCGATGATGGCAGCGCCGATGGCGCCGGCCATTTGGGAACGGGGATGGGTGTGCACAGGCCAGTCGATGTAGCTTTCCAGTGTTTTGCGGAACACTTCGAAGCGGGCCAGGCCGCCGCTGAAGAACAGATCCCCCTGGGGCCGCAGCTTTTGGGCGAACAAAGCGGTGCGCTGGCAGATGGAGCGGATGACACCCAGGGCGATATCGCCCCGGGCCCGGCCCTGAGCCAGCAGACTGATGATCTCGCTTTCGGCAAAAACAGTGCACATGCTGGTGATATCCACCGGTTTGGCGTCCTTGGTGAAGGCGTCGATCTCGTCCAGAGGGCAATCCAGAATCCGGCCCATCATTTCCACAAAGCGGCCGGTTCCGGCGGCGCATTTGTCGTTCATGACGAAATCGGCCACATTGCCGTCCCGATCCAGCAAAATTGCCTTGCTGTCCTGGCCGCCGATGTCCACCACACCGGAAATGCCAGGACACAGATAGGCCGCCCCTTTGGCATGGCAGGTGATTTCGGTGACCCGCTTGTGGGCCTGGGGCAGCAATTCCCGGCCATAGCCGGTGGTGACCACATATTCCACTTCCGAAGAATACATGGCGTCATAGATCTGTCCCATCCGCTCCCGGGGACGGGCAGCGGTGGGAAGCAGAATGGTTTTTACCACAGTTTCTCCGTCGAACAGGGCTCCTTTTGTGGTGGTGGAGCCGCAGTCGATACCCAGACTGAGACGAGCCATGGCTTAAAGCATCTCCAGGAAGGCGGCCAGACGGGTGCTGATCTGTCCGGCGTCGGAGGTGGAGTAGTCGGTTTCCAAAGCGATGTAGGGCTTTTTCTTTTCTTCGGTGACGAAGCGCTTGATGAGGAAGCTTTCCACATTGTAGGTGTGGCAGGCCTGAAGCACCACTTCCACCACTGCATCCACCTGGTATTCGTCGATGAGACGATCCATCAGTTTGAAGCGGTTGGTGTCAGGAGTCATGCAGGAGCAGCCGATGTTCAGATACCGGCGGGCCAGAGCATCGTAGATATCGGGGTTTTGTTCGTCCACCATTTCATCCACCGATTTGGCGCCACTGCAGTTTTCAAATACCACCACCTGGGCGCCGTTGTCTTCCAGGCACTTGATAACCTTTTCGCTGGCGCCGCCAATGGGGCTGCCGGTGACCATGATCCGGGGACGGCCGGCGAACTTCTGCTTGGGGCAGTCGGGGGTGCCGTCGTCATAGGTGTCCTTGATCTTCTGGGTCAGAGCCTTGACCTCCTGGATCACCGCTTCTTTGTCAAACTTGAAGGTGGAGCCATAGAGGACCTTGTACATATCGCCGCCCAGCATAGGAGCGGGATTGAGCTTCATCAGGCTGTAAAAGTCCTTCAGAGCCTGGCGCTCTTCGTTTTTCAGCTTGATGGCTTTGCGTACGTCTTCATCGGTGATGGTGACGCCGAAGTGGCTTTCCAGCTTCTCTTTGAACTTGATGACTTCCTTTTTCCACAGTTCCAGAGCTTCCGGGCTCTGGCTGTTGGGCAGCTCCATCACATAGACGGGCTTGAATTCACCCAGCATTTCATACATCTTCTTCTTGCCGTCGCAGGTGGTTTCGCCCACGATCAGGTCGGAGAAATAGAAGAAGGGGCACTTGTCGGTTTTGGCAAAGCCGTAGCTGGACTTGACCAGGGGGCACAGGTTGCGGGGCAGGTCCTTTTCGGCTTCGGGGATGGTTTCGCCGGACATGGAGCACAGGCCCACCACAGCGGCGCCCATGGCCATGGGCAGCTCCTGGGGCAGGTAGGTGCAGAAAACGCCCACAAAGGGGACGCCCTTCTGCTTCATCTCCATGGCGGTGACAAAGGATTTTTTCCGCTGTTCGTTGAATTCCTCAAACACAGCAGGCAGATCTTTAATGAGTTCGCGGTTCATTCTTGTATCTCCCATCTTTCATCAAATCACTTGAAAAGGGGTAAAATTCCTCAATCAAAACAATTTTAGAGCAAAGAGAGGGAGAATTCCAATCGTTTCTATTGATAATATCAAAGACATTGATAGAAAAGGACGATAGCTTATTTTTGGAAATGCTTTTGTTGCAAAGCCTATTCCTCCATCTCGCCCTGGAGAAACCGGTGATAGGCATTGAGATCAAAATAGCCGGTGCCGGTGAGATGGCACAGGATGACCTGGCCTTTTCCCTCTTCCCGGCATTTTTCCGCCTCTTGTATGACGGCGCACAGGGCGTGGGCCGATTCGGGGGCCGGCAGGATGCCCTGGCAGCGGGCGAAGGTCACGGCGGCCTGGAAGATCTCCTTTTGGGTAAAGGCCCGGGCCTCGTCGATATATCCCAGGTGGTACAGCTGGCTGATGAGGGGGCTCATGCCGTGGTAACGCAGGCCTCCTGCATGAATGGGGGAGGGCATGAAGTCACAGCCCAGGGTGTACATTTTGGCCAGGGGGGTCTGTTTTCCTGCATCGCAGTAATCATAGTCGTAGCGGCCTTGGGTCAGGCTGGGACAGGCGGCCGGTTCGGCGGCCAGGAAGCGGACAGAGGATTGTCCCTGGATGCGTTGGGGGAGAAATCCTGCCATGATGCCGCCCAGGCTGGAACCGCCGCCGGCGCAGCCCACCACCAGATCCGGGCTTTCTCCGATCTGCTCCATGGCTGTGCGGCATTCCAGCCCCAGAATGGACTGGTGGAGAAGCACCTGATCCAGAACACTGCCCAGGGCATAGCGGCAGTGGGGAGTGGTGTGGGTCATTTCCACCGCTTCGCTGATGGCGCAGCCCAGGCTGCCGCCGGTGCCGGGAAATTCCTCTCGGATGCGCCGTCCCACCTGGGTTTCCAGGCTGGGACTTTCCACCACTCTGGCTCCCAGCACTTCC
>JAHZHY010000088.1:1047-2587 GCA_019420045.1 Clostridiales bacterium | reverse complement strand
GTTTCTGCCGGGCGCTGGAGCCCACCATAAAGACGGTGAGGGAAAGGCCGAAGTGGGCGCAGGCCATGGCCAGGGCAGTGCCCCATTGACCAGCGCCGGTTTCGGTGGTCAGGCTGTGGAGCCCCTGGGCCTTGGCATAATAGGCCTGGGCTGCGGCGGAGTTGAGTTTGTGGCTGCCGCTTAAGTTGTTTCCTTCAAATTTGCAATAGATGTGAGCGGGGGTGTCCAGGGCTTTTTCCAGTTCGTAGGCCCGGATGAGAGGGGAGGGACGGAAGGTGCGGTAATAGTCCATCACCGGGCCGGGAATGGAAAAGACGGGGGTCTTGAAATCCAGCTCCTGGGCGGCGGCCTGTTGGGAGAACAGCTCTTCCAACTGGTCCTGGCTCACCGGCTCACGGGTGCCCGGGGAGAGCAGAGGCGCATGGGCAGGCAGGTCGGCGCGAAGGTTATACCAGTAATCGGGCATCTCCGAAAGAGAAAGCAGAATACGGGATGGAATGGTGTTCATCATAATGCTCCTTTCATTTTTTCATCTTTTCATCGCGCCGAGATGGGGAGAGCAATAAAAAAGCTCCTGTCCCTGTATCAAAACAGGGACAGGAGCGAATGTCCTGCGGTGCCACCCAGATTGGCTCATAGAGCCCACTTTTTTCACATACAAACATATGTGCTCTGCGAATAACGACTCGAGCCGCCGTCAGCCACTACTCCGCCCGAAGGCGTTTCGGTCTGCCCTCATAGGTCCATTCGGCAAGCATCCGGTCTCCGCCTTTTCACCATCCGGCGGCTCTCTGTGGGCTTTCAGACTTGCGTACTCTTCCTACTCTTCGGTTTCTGCGATGGAATTTGCAGCTATCATACACCTGCAGCGGAGCATTGTCAAGAAGAAAGGGTTAAGACTTGCGGGAATTGCGCAGGGCCTTATACTCTTCAAAAGAGAGCACTTTCTGGCTTTTCAGATGGGCGATCACCAGTTCTTTCTGCTCTTTGGGGAACACCAGGTTCCGCTCGCTGGCAGCCAGATGGGCACGCAGCCGCACTTTCTTTTCGGAATATTCTTCGATGTCATAATAGAAGATCTTGTTCCAGGGGGTGGGCATCACATTGCAGAAAATCCCCTCTTTGGAAAGGCCGGAAGGGGTGATGGCCACCAGCAGCACCGCCAGCACGGTGCAGATATTAAAGGCCAGGGTGTACTGGGTGAAAGCGCCCCGGCAGGCCTGGATGACCACCACGGCGCACACGATTCCCAGCATGATCAGCCGGCCGGGCACCATGCCCCGCACTTTGATCTGCCGGCGGAACTGGAAGAAGCGGATGAGCAAAAACAGGTCGAAGGCGGCGATGAGGATGATCAGGCCGCTGTCGAAAGTGAGATCAAATGGCATGATATGACTCCTTTTTGGGCAAATGCCCGGAATTTCTTCTATCCTATCATATTTTGCCGCCGGAGAAAAGGGGGCAAAGGCAAATATCACATTGAACCAGGGGGGCAAAAATGGTATGATAAAAGCACCAAATGCCATGAGAGGAGAAAAAG
>JAHZHY010000088.1:0-1003 GCA_019420045.1 Clostridiales bacterium | reverse complement strand
CTGGCTTTTTATAAAGAAGCGCTGGAACTGGAGCCGGTGGAGGAGAAAAATGCTCCCGACGGCGCCTTCCGCATCGTCTATCTGGGAGACCCGGAAAAAAGCGGTTTCCTGCTGGAGCTCACCGCCCTGCGGGACCGGACCGAGCCCTATGACCTGGGGGATGAGGAGTTCCACCTGGCCCTCACCGTCAGCGACTACCAGAAGGCCCATGACAAGCATGCGCAAATGGGCTGCATCTGTTTTGAAAATCCCCAGATGGGCATCTACTTTATCCAGGACCCGGACGGTTACTGGATCGAGATCGTGCCCGCCTGCAAATGAGGTGACAAGGTGACCATTGATGTAAAAGGTCTGCCGGTGGATTATATCGATCAGGGGGAGGGGCCGGTGGTGCTGCTGCTTCACGGCTGGGCCGCCCCCATCGAAGCCTACCGGCGGATTGTGGATAAACTTTCGGCGCGCTACCGGGTACTGGTTCCCCAGATGCCGGGCAGCGGCAAGACCCCGGAGCCATCCCAGGCCATGACGCTGGAGGATTACGGGGCTTTTGTGCTGGATTTCTGCCAGGCTGCAAAAGTGGAAGAGTGTATTTTGATGGGCCACAGCAACGGCGGCCGGATCATTCTTCACCTGCTCAGCCAGGAGAATTGTCCTCTCCGCTGCAAAAAGGTGGTGCTGATGGACGCCGCAGGGGTGCCCCCTGTGCGCCCGGCCAGCTATTATGTGAAGGTCTATTCCTATAAGCTGGCCCGGAAGCTGGCAAATATGCCGGTGCTTAAACTGATTTTTGGTCCGTTGTACCAGAACATGAGCCGTAACCGGGGCAGTGAGGACTACCGCAACGCCTCACCGGTGATGAAAAAGACCCTGGTCAACCTGGTCAATCTGGATCTGACACCCCTGATGCCCAAGGTACGGCAGAACACCCTGCTCATCTGGGGGGGAAATGACACAGCCACCCCTTTGCGGGATGGGAAGATCATGGAAGAAAAACTGCCGGAGA
>JAHZHY010000087.1 GCA_019420045.1 Clostridiales bacterium | reverse complement strand
GCCCTGCTTTTTGTTTGTTATAGATACCATTCCCGACCGTCATTGAGGCAAAAGACCCCCAGCGGGCCTTCATAGGCACAGCCGCAGTCCAGAGCAATATGGTGGTTTCCCTGATAGATCCGGTCTTTCCCCTGGTTTTGGGGGATGAGCCGGGTAGGGGTGTGACCGGTGACCAGGTATTTCCCGGGAAAATAGATCTTGCCATAATCCGGCCGGTCCAGAAGAAGATCTTCCAGAGCGTATTCCGTTAGCTTTTTCTCCGGGGAAAAATGCCCCAGCCCGGCGTGGACCAGCAGATATTCCTTTCCCTCCACGGTAAGCTCTTCATACAGGGAGAATTCTTCGAAATACTCCATCACCGCCTGGCGCTGCTCCGGGGAGAGGGCGGTGAAGTCATCCAGAGTGGCCCGGCCCCCGTCGGCCAGCCAGTCCAGCAGCCCTTGCAGCTCTTCCGATGCCAGATGCTCCAAAGCATCCTCTGTAATCTCCCGGCACAGCAGTTTCAGACAGGTCAGGGCCATCATCTCGTGGTTGCCCAGCAAGGGGAACACATTGGGCCGCTCCATCATATCCAGCAGGATGCTCATGGGCTCAGGCCCCCGGTCCACCACATCTCCCAGCACAAACAGGCTGTCCTCCTCCCGGAGGGGCAGAGCATCAAAAATCTTCCTGTATTTCTGATATTGGCCGTGAATATCGCTTGTCACATAGATCTTTCCCACAAAGCATCGCTCCCTTTGTCAGAGTTTCCATTAGTGTGCCAAATTTTTCTTTCCTTGTCAAGGCAAGGATCATGGCAAAAATTTCTCCCATTGACCAAAAGGAGGGAACATGATACACTGACCCAAGGTTAGCCTGCACAAACCTCAAAGAACACAGAAAGGAGAATGTTTTTTGGATCATTCTATTTTATTTGCCTTTCTGCTCACCGCCCTGGCCGGGCTGAGCACCGGCATCGGCAGTCTGATCGCTCTGGTCAGCCGCCGGACCAATCGCAAATTTCTCTCCATCGCCTTGGGTTTTTCCGCCGGGGTAATGGTCTATGTGTCCATGACCGACATTCTGCAAAAGGCCCGGGAGTTTCTCACCGGCGCTCTGGGTGAAAAAGGGGGCAGCTGGGCCACAGTGGCGGCCTTTTTCGGCGGCATGCTGCTCATCGCCCTCATCGACAAATGCATCCCTTCGGCGGAAAATCCCCATGAAGTGAAGGGCGTGGAGCAAGAAGGGGAGAAGTCCCCGGGAGATGCCGGGCTGATGCGCATGGGTGTTTTCACCGCCCTTGCCATCGGCATCCACAACTTCCCCGAAGGCATGGCTACCTTTGTCTCCGCCTTGCAGGAGCCCGCTCTGGCGCTTCCCATTGTGGCCGCCATTGCCCTGCACAACATCCCGGAGGGCATCGCCGTATCGGTGCCCATTTACCAGGCCACCGGTTCCCGGCGGAAAGCCTTTTTCTACTCCCTGTTCTCCGGCCTGGCCGAACCGGTGGGGGCTCTTCTGGGCTGGCTGGTGCTGCGTCCCTTTTTCAACGACGGCGTATTCGGTGTACTGTTCGCCGCCGTGGGCGGGATCATGGTGTTCATCTCCTTTGATGAACTGCTCCCGGCGGCCCGGGAATATGGGGAGCACCATCTTTCCATCTACGGTCTCATCGCCGTGATGGCTGTCAGCCTGCTTTTGTTTTTGTAGCTGCCTTTGACAAAGGCTGGAATCCCTTCTGTTATTACCATTGACAAAGAGGCAGGAAGCCCGTATAATGGGGCAATCTTGGCCTGAAGGGCCGGAGAAATATCATCTCACGGAGAAAATCAATGCATACCAATCTGAAAAAAATCACAAGCGCCCTGACAGCGGCCGCGCTTTGTGGGCAGCTGACCTTGTCTGCCCTGGCCGCAGATTCTTCTGCTCTCCCTTCCATGGAAGGGGAACTGTCCATTGAAAAAACCTTTTCCGACCCCATTCTGCGGAATTGGCTGAAAAACAAAAACAACCTCAGCGGCATCGGCACCGACGGCGTCCTGACCCTCAGCGAGCGGCAGAGCGTCACGGAGCTGGATGTGTCCGGCCTGGGGCTGACCAGCCTGGACGGTCTGGAAAACTTCCCCAACCTTCAGGTGCTCAACTGCTCCGGCAACACCCTGACCCGGCTGGATGTGTCCAACAACACCGCTTTGAAAAAGCTGTACTGTGCCAACAATCAGCTGCAAAGCCTGGATCTGTCCCAGAACGGTCAGCTGGACTATGTGAACTGCTCCTTCAACCGGCTAACCAGCCTGGATATGAGCGGCAAAGAGAAGCTGACCGCCCTCAACTGCGAAATGAACTATCTGACCAGCCTGGATCTGTCGGGCTGTCGTCAGCTGTCCTGGCTTTATTCCCGGCACAATCTGCTGAAAGAGCTGGACCTTTCCGACAACGCCGCCCTGGAGTTCATCGAGACCTTTGACAACAAGCTGACCTCCATCGATGTGCGCCATCTGAAAAACCTGACCTTCCTGCACATCGACCACAACAACCTGCAAAGCCTGGACATGAGCGGCAACACCAAGCTGGAAGGGGGCGGGTTTGTGGGCCGGAACAACGACCTGCGCACCATCTACCTGCCCGACCAGCCGGGCCTGACGGTATACCGGGACGATTACGAAGAGCAAAACCCCATTCTGGGCCACGACCGGGTGGAGTGGTTTTTGGATGAAGAATACACCATCCCCACTCCCGAAACCCTGGAAGCACAGGGCCAGACCCTTTACGGCCGCCGGGTCCCCAACAACTATTCCATCGTCTTTTATGGCAACGGCGGCGCCGGTTCCATGGAAAAGCAGCAGGGAACCTGGGATCAGGATGTGGTTTTGAAGGAAAACCAATTCAACCGCCTGGGCTATACCTTCTCCCATTGGAGCACCCAACCCAACGAGGATGAACACACCTATCAGAACGGCCGGACGGTGCGCAACCTGGCGGGAGAGCATACCGATGGAGACCGGGCCCGGCTCTATGCCCAGTGGAAAGCCAATTCCTACACCGTGAAGCTCCATGCCAATGGCGGCACCGGCGACACTCAGACCATCGAAGCCACCTATGACAAGGCGGTCACCCTCACCACCGATGCCTTCACCCAGGGAGGCAAGGAGCTGGTGGGTTGGTCCCGGACTCCTGACGGACCTCTTCAGTATCTCAAAGGCGCCCAGGTAACCGGGCTGACTCCGGTGGCCGGAGGCACCGTGGAGCTGTACGCCGTATGGCGCACTCCCATTGCAGAGCAGCAAAAGGAATACATCCAGGCCCTGGAAGAGGAATTCCGTTCCTATCAGAGCGGTGAAGGGGAAGAACTCCGTTACACCCAGGAGGACTGGGGCACTCTGACCCAGGCCTATGCCGATGGCGTTCAGAATATCCAGGCCGCCCAGACCCCAGAAGCGATGCAATCGGCCCGGGATCAGGCCATCGCCGCCATGAAGCAGGTCCCCACCCGCCAGAACCGGACAGAGGAAGTGGTGTCGAGATGGAAAAAGACCCATGAATCGGTTCTGGCCCTGCTCCAAAGCGGCCTGACAGAGGAAAACGCCGGGCAGGGTGAAGCCCTGGCTTCCCAGGCCCTTGCGGATCTGGCCCAGGAGCAGCTGGAAAAGCTCAGCTCTCTCACAAATGCCCAGGACAAACAGCTGGTGGCCTCCCAGGCCGCCCTGGCATTGCAGGATACCGCCGGACAGCTGGAACATCTGCACCAGGCGGCCCAGTGGGTACAGTCCCTGGGGGGCCTGAGCACCCGGGCCCTCCATCAGGTGAAAGGGGAGCATCTCAGCGATTATCAAACAGCCCTGGCCCAGTATGAAAGCCTGGGAGAGCCGGTAAAGGGCGCCATCGCCTCTGCTTTGCCCCAGGCCCTGCGCACCCGGGAGGCACTGGCCGACCAAAAGCACAGCCAAACCGCAGGGCTGCAAAGCGACTTTGACAGCCTGGAGCAGTCCCTTTATTCCGATGCCGGAAAGCAGAAACTGAAGCAGGCGCTGGAACAGGGCCTTGCGGCCATCGGCCGTGCGGAGACCCCGGAAGAAGCGGCCAACGCCCGGCAGAATGCCTGGGAAACCATCCAGGATGTGCCCACCAAGGACGAAGAGCCTGTGACACCGCCGGGCGGTGGCGGCTCTGGTGGCGGCACCGGCGGAGGCGGTGGTAGCATCGGTGGAGGTGGTGGTTCCGGCGGCGGAATCGGCGGCGGTGGCGGAACCACACCGGAAAACCCCGGTGAGGATACCACGGTGACCATCACTGTCAGCAATACCGGCGCCACAGCCATTGTGACCACCACAGCAGATGGCCAGGTGAGCGCTCAGGTTTCCCTGCCGGAGGGAACCGGCAAAGCCTCCTTCTCCATTCCTTGGAAGGGAAGCCGCCAGGTGGTGGCGGTGGAGGTGCTTTCCGACGGCAGCACCCGTGTTCTGCCTTACTCGGTATGGCGGGATGGGGAAGTGGCTCTTCAGGTGAAGGCCTCCGGCCTGATCCGCCTGGAAGAGCGCACCGCCACATTCCAGGATGTGGCGGAAGGGGACTGGTTTGCACCCTATGCTCAGTTCACCGGCGCGCGGCAGCTGTTTTCCGGCACCATGGAAAACACCTTTGCCCCGAGCGATGCCATGACCCGGGCCATGGTGGTGACGGTGCTGCACCGGCTGGAAAGCCAGCCGGCCTCTTCCGCCGGTCTTCCCTTCGGGGATGTGCCCCAGGGGGCCTGGTATGAGCAGGCCGCCCAGTGGGCTGCGGAAAAGGGGAT
This sequence comes from Clostridiales bacterium, assembly GCA_019420045.1. GTDB lineage: Bacteria > Bacillota > Clostridia > Oscillospirales > Butyricicoccaceae > Pseudobutyricicoccus. The sequence continues at coordinate 810 of JAHZHY010000087.1, read as the reverse complement.
CATCCAGGGCGTGGGAGGGAACCGGCTGGCTCCCCAGGATACCGTCACCCGGCAGCAGCTGGCGGTGATGCTCTACCGGGCCGCAGGCTCTCCGGAAGTGACCGGCAGCACCCAGGCCTTGGAGCAGTTCTCCGACGGCAGAAAAGTGGCTTCCTGGGCGCAGGACGCCATGATCTGGTGTGCAGAACAGGGCATTCTTCAGGGAGACGAGCAGGGAAAGCTCAATCCCAATGAAGAGAGCACCCGGGCCCAGGTGGCCGCTATGCTCACCCGCTTTGTGGAAAAGTCCATCTAAAGACCGTAAATTCCCCCGGCTCTCCTTGTGGAGCCGGGGGAACCTTGCTATAATGGGTGTAGCGATCCCATAAAATAGGAGGATGTGAAAGTATGAAAAAGTGGATGGAATCCAGCGTTGTCTTTTTCCCCTGTCAGAACCAGCAGGAAACCCGGGACTATTATACCAATGTACTGGGACTGACCATTCATCAGGAAAAAGAGGGAAATCTGATCCTGGACACCGGCTATGGCTATCTGGGCTTTGTGGAATATGGAGACTCCCGCCCCATGGCCACCGGCGTGTGCATCTCCTTCAACTGTGAAAGCCGGGAGCAGGTGGATGAGGTTTATCAGCGCATCAAGGACAACCCGGCCTGCCAGGTGAAAGGCGCTCCCCAGCACCATGCCCGCTTCCCGGTGTATTCCTTTTTCCTTTCCGATCCCAATGGATACACCCTGGAATTTCAGAAACTGGACTGAGGTGGCAGCATGAAAAAGCTCTTGATCGTGGTGGACTATCAGAAGGATTTTGTG
>JAHZHY010000086.1 GCA_019420045.1 Clostridiales bacterium | reverse complement strand
TGTATCCGCCTGCATAATCTCCCCCTCCCGCATCACCACGATCCGGTCGGCCATGGTCATGGCCTCGGTCTGATCATGGGTCACATAGAGAAAGGCCTTCTGCATCGCCTTGTGGAGGCGAATAATCTGGTAGCGCATCTGCCCCCGCATTTTGGCATCCAGATTGGACAAGGGCTCATCCAGAAGAAACAGGCTGGGCTGACGCACCATGGCCCGTCCCAGAGCCACCCGCTGCTGCTGTCCTCCGGAAAGCTGCCCCGGTTTCCGTTTCAGCAGATCGGCCACATCCAGCCACCGGGCCGCCTGTCCCACCCGCTCTCTGATCTGTTTTTTCGGCACATGGCGCAGCTTCAAACCCAGGGCCATGTTGTCAAACACCGTCATATGGGGATACAGGGCATAATTCTGAAAGACCATAGCCAGGTCCCGGTCCTTGGGCCGGACCTGGTTGATTTTCTGTTCTCCCATCCAAAGCTCCCCTTGGGTGATGCTCTCCAATCCGGCCACCATGCGCAGCAAAGTGGATTTCCCGCACCCGGAGGGCCCCACCAGCACCACAAACTCCCGCTCTCCCACTTCCAGAGTGAAGTCCCGCACTGCGTGCACCCCGTTGGGATAGACTTTGTTCAGCTTTTCCATCCGCACGCCTGCCATCAGGCCACCTTCTTTCCTTTTTTCCTTCTCAGGCCCAGCCCGCTCCCCATCCCCAGAACGCAAAGCCCCTCGCCCAGGGTGAAACAATAGAACACCGGAAGCCATGTCCGGCACAGCAGCTCATAGCCGGACTGCCCCACATGGACACTTTCCAGGCTGAGATAGTGGGAAATATCCCAGATCCACCGGGGCGGCAGCCATTCAAAGGGCAGGAAAAAGGAGACCTTACCCATCCAGATTCCTAAAAAAGCCAGAGAAAAGCCCAAAACCGCCCAGCGGATCAGGCAGATCAGCAGCTTTTCCCCCTCCCGCTTCACCACTTCCAGGAAGTATTCTTCCTCCAGCCAGCGATGGAAAAGGGAAACCAGCCTTTGGATGTCCCTGACCAGATACACGCAGCCCAGAAAAAACAAGCCCAGGGCCAGGAGGAAAAAGGACAGGGTCAGGCTCTGATACGCCAGACGCCATGCCTGACTGCGGTCATTGATGACAAAATCATCGATTCCCCCGGCGGCCAGCCGATCTTCCACTTCGTTTTTTGTAAAAGGGCTCAGTTCTTTTCCTTGGATGACCAGGCAGCCTTCTTCCTGCCGGGGTTGGTAACCATCCAGCAAAGCAGCCGCCTGAGAGAGTTCCCCCTCCAGATAGACCTCCACACGAGGTTCCTGCCGGGAAAACCTCCACAACAGCAA
>JAHZHY010000085.1 GCA_019420045.1 Clostridiales bacterium | reverse complement strand
GCCCTTCTGAAAGACAATGTCACCGGGCAGGTTCTGGCCCAGGTGAAATACAAGAACCTGCAAATCAAGCCCATCAAGGCCCTGACGGTCTCCCTCCAGGCCCTGGACACCCGGGGCCTGCCCCTGGGAGAGCCGGTGGAGCACCAGTACCTGGATCTCAGCGCTCCCCGGGACAGCGAGTTCGGGCAGAAAGAACCCATCCCCTTCCCCGACGCCAACACCCGGGGCTTTTCTGCCCAGGTGCGGCAGGTGATCTTTTCGGACAACAGCATCTGGGAAGCAGAGGGCCGGCCCTGGGAGAGCCTGCCGGAACAACGGACTTTGGAGCAGGCCCTGGGGGACATGGAGCTTTGCAAGGAATACCGCTCCCGCTTCCCCGGTGCATCCTTTTTCCCCCGTGAGGACAGCCCCCTGTGGCGCTGCGTCTGCGGAGCCTGGAATGAAGAGGGGGAAAACACCTGCCACCTTTGCGGCAAGGAAAAGGCCGCCCTTTTCTCTCTGGACCTTGGAGCGCTGAAAGCCAGCCGGGACAGCCGTCTGGCTCAGGAAGCTCAACAGGCCGAAGAGCAGCGGGCCGCAGCGGCCATAAAAGCGAAAAAACGGAAAAAGATAGGACTCATCGCCCTGGGCGCCCTTGTGCTGGTGTGCGCCGGGGCCGCGGCGGTGATCCTGCCCCAGAAAATCGCCCAGCGGAAGGCGGGAGAAGCCTGGGTGCTCACCCAGGAAACCACGGTGGGCTACGAAGGGGAAAAATCTTCCCGCTCCTACTCCTACGACGGAGAGGGCCGGAGAACGGAGATCGACTTCGGCGACGGCCAGAAAAACACCTTTACTTACGACAAAGAGGGAAACCGGACCCGTACCTATATGAAGGGCCTCGGCAGCAGCTTCACTCAGATCGACTACCGCTATGATGCAGCGGGCAACCAGATCGAGGAAACCGAGGTGGACGATGAGGGAGACAGCCAGCACATCACCTATGAATACGACAGTGCAGGCCGCTGCATCCGGGAATCGGGCACCGTCTACTATCTGGAGGAAGAATACGAGACCACCTACACCTATGACGGGGAGGGCCGTCTGGTGGAGGAACGGAAGCTGGAACGGGATCTGGATGATGGGGACAAGCACACTTCTCTGACCCTTTACCGTTACGGCGACAACGGCCTTCTGGCAGAAGAGAGCCAGTACCGCCGCTCGGACTGGCTGCTGGAAGAGCCGGACGAAAACTGGAAGGAGCGGGCCTGGGAAGAGACCATCTCCTATTCCTATGACGAAGAAGGCCGGTGCACCCAAGCCTCCTACGCCTATGACGAAGACGCCTACAAATCAGACACCGCCGCCCTGCTCATTCAGTACACCTATGACGAAAACGGCAACTGCGTGAAAAAGGAGACCTCCCGGGCGGATGGCAGCACTGCTTTGAGCCAATACACCTATGACGAAAAGGGGAATATGCTGGAAAAGACCTACGCTGACAGCGAAGGGGAGAGCAAAACCACCTATTCCTATGATGAAAACGGCAACTGCGTCAAAGAGGTGTCGGTGAACCAGCAGGGCCAGGAGAAAACCATCACCCGCACCTACAAAAAGCAATATGCCCCTGCTCAGCTAGAGGCCCAGCGGGAGGAGGAAGAACCGGAGGCCCACGATCCCCTTGCCCTGCTGCCGTAAGGCGGCGGAGTGCAGCAAAAAAACAGTGGAGGAACATGATATGGAAGAAATGATCCTTGCGAAAGGGAAACCTACCAGCCTTAAAAAGGCGGTGCTGTTCCGTCTCATCATTGCATTTGCGATCTTCGCATTTGTTTCGCTCTATTATGCCTTTGATATCAACGGATGCCAGCGACATTCTGTATATGTTAGAGAGATCCATCTTGCACAATATGACACGACCTTACCCGCCCATACAGAGATCAACAAAGTCGACTTCATCGGTTTTCTCGTATCGGCCCTGGTATTCGAGGTGGAAATTACCAAATCCGTTTTTACCCCCTTGCAGGTTTATGAAAGCATTCTGATGTTTGTCTGGGCCATCCTGTATTTTCTAAAATACTGGAATATCAGCCTCACCGTCACCAACAAACGCCTCTATGGCGTAAACCGGTTTGGAAAGCGTGTGGATATTCCCCTTCGTTCCATCACATCGGTTTCCACATCCAGAAAACACGATATCCTCTTTTTTACGCCGTCTGGCAAAGTGGTGTTCCGGAATTTTCAGAATGCAGATGAAATTTACCAGATCATCAGCAAAGTGATTGCGGACCAGCAGTCCCCCTCCTCTCCACTTTTGTGGGAACAGCCTTCTGGCACAAAGGATGGTCTTTCCGAAAAGTATCCGGAAGAGACTGCCGTTTTTTCCTCTCCGAATCCAGATGCGCCCAGTGTCCGGGAGGATGACCCCTTCCATGTACCCGAGAAAAAAACCAAAAAGAAGGCAATGATTATTCTATCGGTCCTGGCTGTTGCGGCCATTATAGCCGCTTCCGTCTTCACTTTTATAAATGTGCAGCAAAAAAAGGAAAAAGAAGCGGCCTATGACTCCGCCATCAGCATGATGGAAGCAGGCAAGTATGCACAGGCCATTAACGCTTTTGCGGAATTGGGCAGCTACAAGGACTGCGATGAATTGATTGTGACTTCCTTCAAGCAAGCCTTGGAACTTCCTTTGGATGATGAACTTTATCAGGATATGTTGAGTTTCTCCTATGACGCTGCGCAGGGGGTATTCTCATACAATCTATATCTGGACAATTACTATTCATCCCAGGGTTTTTCCAAAGAAGATTATATCGAAACATACGGCAGCGAGGAGAACTATAACAAGGCTCTGCTCGATTTTGCCAAGGGACTATGGGAGCAGCTTGATTCCACATTTGATGGGTTGGAAATAAACATCCCCTGTCAGATATGCCTTTATGAAAGCTCTGACAGTTCTTCCCCCGTCCTTTCTTATCCGGAAGACTGAACAAAACAAGCAACGGATAATGGCTCATCCGACCTGCTGTCTCAGCAGCAGAAGGGAGTACACTTTCCCGGAATTCAACGCTGGTGATGTGGTCAAAGTGACCAGCAGCATCTTCGGCGCCCCCTTTGATACCGAACCTTTGCAGAAGGCCAGCGATGAAAAGCGGGTCCTTTGGCTTGTGGGCGACGATATCCAGCTGCATGAAATTGTCCGCAACGATATGGTCCTCTATAACTCCGGTGTGAAAACGGTGATCGAACCGGTTGAAAAATAGCCGGAAACATGGGGCGCAGGGGCTCCAAAATTACAGGATAGATCTATAGAAAAGGATGCCACAAATTATCAAGCACACCTTTACGAAAATCGTGAAAAAGGAGTAGAAACAAAATGAAAAAATGGATACTGTTACTTTCGATGATGACATTATGTATCTCTCTTGCGGCTTGTGCACAGACAAAATCAAATAAGAATGATGCTGATGTAAAGGTTGAACAAGGTGCAGAGCAAAATATAGAGCAGGAAGAAACAGATGGCGAGGACACAGCGAATCCAACGGTTTATCATTTTGGTGATACCGTGAGCGTAAGCGATGGAATGTTTGAGTTTACCCCTGTATTCGAAGGTTTTACAGACAAATTGGCGAATTGGCCCGACAAAGATTACATGACCCCAAATGGGCAATTCTCTGGAAACTCACCTTATGTTGCAGCAGACGAAAAGGTCATGATGTATTTCTCCGGCACAATAAATTATGTGGGTGATTCCAAAAAGAACGAGGAATTTAAATATGATTTTACCGTTGATTATGATGACGGTTATCTGTTTTACTTTACAGAGGGTGATGCATGGAACAATGGGAACGGATATCATTCTGGCTGTGGAATAACCGATAATGTGGAATCGGGAGATTGGGATTACGAATGCTCGGCAACTTTTGAGCCGCTAAGTTCAAACAAAACCCGCTATGTGCGATTCTGTATTGAAGTGCCGAATCAACTGCAAACAGATAGCCAAAATACCATGATTACTTTTCATATCAATGGCGAGGACTATTCTTTTGCAATGGGCTAACGACGAAATAAAGAGGACGGTACAGGCAGTACCGTCCTCTTTTCTTCAGCTATTTCCCCACAGCACCCCTAGCAAAAAAGAGAGAACAGGTCTCCCTGTTCTCTCTTCAGATATTCGGTAAAATCCGCTTCTTATTTGCCGAAGTAGCGGCTCAGCAGACCGGCGAAAGCCTTACCGTGACGGGCCCTCCCCACGGGGCAGGCCCCGTGGGGACCCCATCCGGATTAAAATGCTCGGCGGAAGTAAATTCCGCCTGCGCCAAGATTTTTGCCAGAGGCAAAAATGCTTGTTGACGAGGCCCGCCACAGAAAAAATTCCCCCGACTGTGGGCCGGGGGAATTGGGTTTTGATTAGCCGAAGTAGCGCTTCAGCAGACCCTCGAAAGCCTTTCCGTGTCGGGCCTCGTCGCGAGCCATCTCATGGACAGTGTCATGGATAGCATCCAGGTTCAGAGCCTTGGCGCGCTTGGCCAGGTCGGTCTTGCCAGCGGTAGCGCCG
>JAHZHY010000084.1 GCA_019420045.1 Clostridiales bacterium | reverse complement strand
CCGGTAATCGTGATTGACGGTGTCCAGCCCCTTTTCCTGGCAGAGTTGGGCACAGAAATCCAGGGCCCGGGCACATTGGGGGCCATAGGGGTAGCCTTCGGCTCCAAACTCTGCCACGCTGGGAATTTGCACAAATTCACAAAGATTTTTGACGATTTCGTCCTTGTGCGCAGACAGATAATCGTCAATTTCTTGTTTCCAGTCCATTTTCCCCTCCATGAAAACAATAAATTTTGTCGCATCGCTCTTATCTGCTTTCATCAAGTTGACAATCTCCTCGGCTGCCTTTATGATAAAAGGGAAAACAAGAGCGAATATTTGATATAAATAAAAATATGAAGAATAAATTTTACTTATACCAAAATCGACAACTAGAGTGTAGCAGAGTATCTTCCAATTTTCAACTGATTTTTTCCTGATTTTTAGAAAATTTTGAACAAAATAAGAAGGACAAATTTTACATACATCAAAATTACCAAAAAAGGAGGGGCCTATGACACAAAATGAACAAATCGGCGCCAGGATCAAAGCCTGCCGGGTGGAAAAAGGACTGACCTTGAAACAACTGAGTCAGCTTTCCGAGCTTTCGGTGGGGTTTCTTTCTCAGGCAGAGCGGGGTCTGGCGGCCATCAGTCTCAATTCCCTATATCGCCTGGCTACCGAGCTGGAAGTGGATGTGGGGTCTTTTTTCGGCAATGGGCCGGAAGAGGAAAAACGGGATTCCTTTGTGGTGCGGGGCTATGAGCGCAACTGCCTGCGGGTGACGCCGGAGTTTGTCTGCTATGCCCTGTGTCCCGATCCCAAGAAATCTGCCATCTTCCCGGAAATTTATGAGCTGCGCCCAGGGGCCGGGAAGGGGGAAGAGTTTTTTCAGAACAAACAGGAAGAATATTTATATGTCATCGAAGGGGTGCTCCATGCCTGGATCGATGAGCAGGAATATACCTTGTATCCCGGCGATAGCATGTGGATTCCTTCCAACTGCAAGCATAAATGGCAGAACAACACTTCCCAGATGGTGAAAATCTTTTCTGTGGGCATCCGGTTGGAGCACGAGACCCATCAAGCCGATGGTTGACAAACAGAGGAAAACAGGATAGAATAGGCTTTGTCAAATGCGATGATCGGAAAAAGTAACAGGAGCTCTTCGCTTCAGAGAGGCTGTGGTGGGTGGAAACGGCTGCAAGGATCTTGTGAAATACCTCCGTGAGCGGGACCCCAAAACCCACAAAGGGGAGTAGGCGGTCACAGGTGCGCCTGTTACAGCGCGGGAGTGTGTTTGCACTCATGGAGGCGTCTTGCCGCAAGGGGGACGCAAATAGAGGTGGTACCGCGGAATTTTCGCCCTCTGCTGATTTCTGGCAGAGGGCGTTTTTGCGTTCCTGCCCCCATAGGAGGAATGAATCAATGACAGTGTATGAGGAACTGAAAGCCCGTGGCCTTGTGGCCCAGGTGACAAACGAAGAAGAGATCTCCAAGATGATCAACGAAGGCAAAGCGGTGTTTTACATCGGCTTTGACTGCACAGCCGACAGCCTGACCGCCGGCCATTTCATGGCCCTGACCCTGATGAAGCGGCTGCAGATGGCGGGCAACCGGCCCATCGCCCTGATCGGCGGCGGCACCACCATGATCGGCGATCCCTCCGGCCGCACCGATATGCGGAAGATGCTCACCAAGGAAGATATCGACTACAATGCCCAGTGCTTCAAGCGCCAGATGGAGAAATTCATCGAGTTCGGCGAGGGCAAGGCCAAGATGCTCAACAACGCCGATTGGCTGCTGAAGCTGAAT
>JAHZHY010000083.1:287-5703 GCA_019420045.1 Clostridiales bacterium | reverse complement strand
GATGTGATACTGGTGAATGAGGGCCACATTCAGCTCTTTGGTAAAAGGCCCCTGCATGGCGATGATATGCCCTCGGGGCAGACCCAGGGCCGCCGCTTCTTCCACAGCCGTTCCCATGGGAAGCATCCGGGCGAAAAACCGGCTTTGGAACCCGGTGACCGAAGCAAACACGCTCAGTTCCTTGCTGCCGGTGGTGAGCAGCACATTTCCCGGCATATCTTCCAGCAGCCGGGCCGCTTCTTTGGTATCATTTGCCTGCACGGCATCTAGGGGCAAAAGGCTCCCCGGCCGCAACAGACGAAGGTAGGGTGTTCCCGCCTTTTCGCAAGCCTGGCGGATGTTCCGGGTCACATCCTGGGCATAGGGATGGGTGGCGTCCACCACCTGGCAGAACCCTCCCTTTTCCAGCAGCTCTTCCATGGCCCCTTCGTCCAGCCTTCCGGTGAGAACGGTCAGGTTCTCCCCCTGGGGCAGCACTTCCCGGCCATAGCCGGTGGCCACCGATGCTGTGATCAAAAACCCCTTTTCCGCCATGGTCTGGGCCAGCATCCGCCCCTCGGTGGTGCCCGCAAAGATCAGCAGCTTTTTCATCTTTTTTTGTTTTCATAGCCCCGGGGGGTGACCATTTTATCCCCCAAAGCCTTGGTGGCCGAATTTCCGATAAACACTGTGGTGAACATGTCCACCGGCTCATCCCGCAGCTGGCGCAGAGTCATCAGCTTATGCTCCTGGCCTTCCCGGCCGATGTTGCGCACAATGCCGCACACCGTGTTTTCATCCCGGTGCTCCATGACGATGTCGCAGGCCTTCATCAGATGGTCGGCCCGCTTCTTGCTGCGGGGATTGTAGATGCACAGGACAAAATCGGCCTCCGAAGCACAGTGGAGCCGCTTTTCAATGGTCTCCCAGGGGGTGAGCAGATCGCTGAGGGAAATAATGGCAAAGTCGTGGGTGAGGGGTGCGCCCAGCACCGCCCCGCCGCTGAGAGCGGCGGTGATGCCCGGCACCACTTCGATTTCCACCTGAGGATATTCCGGGCTCAGCTCCAGAATCGGCCCAGCCATGCCATAAACCCCGGCATCTCCGCTGCACACCATGGCGGTGGTCTGTCCATCCGCCGCCCGCTCCAGAGCCATGCGGCACCGCTCCAATTCCTTGGTCATGGGTGTGGTCAGAATCTCCTTTCCCTGACAGCTTTCGGCGATGAGATCGATATAAACGGTATAGCCGCAGATCACCTGGCTGTCTTCCAGGGCCTTTCGGGCCTGGGGGGTGATGAACTCCCCGTCTCCCGGCCCCAAACCTACGATATAGAGCTTTTTCATGGCTCTTCCCCCTTTGCAAAATCCAAAATACATTCTCCCAGGCTGAGGGCCACCGTGACGCCCTCCCCGGCCTGTTTGTGCAGAATCAGACGACCGCCTTCCATCAACGCCGCCCGCTCGCACACATTATTGACCCCGGTGACCTTCTGCACAAAGGCCGAAGGGGTAAAGTCCCCTTCCAGGGCCCCCAGCTCTTCCGGGGAATATGTGACAAAAGGAACCCCTCGGCTTTGGCAAAAAGCCACAAGCCCCGGCTCCTCTTTTTTCAAATCAATGCTGGCCACTTTCTGAAGGCTTTGGGGATACAGTCCCGCCTGGCCAAGAGCATTATCCACAGCCTTGTGGATGCTTTTTTCTGGCGTGCCTCTGCGGCAGCCAATTCCCGCAATTACCAAAGGCGGACAAAGAACCAGCGCCTCACCCCAGTCCCCCTTCCGGCCGGTGATGCGGATGTGGCAGGGCCCCTTTTCTCCCTGCACCACCCCTTGGGGCAGGTTTCCCTTCCAGGGAAAATCGCTCCACAGGACCACTTCCTTCCCATCCAGAAGCCGGGAGGACACCCTTTTGATGGCTTTGGGATTGAGGATGGAAAGTCCCTGCCGGGTGGCCCAGGTATCCACGGCAAAAAGCCCCCGGCCATCGGTGGCGGTGGTGAGGATGGGCTGGGCACCCAGTATCTCCCCGGCCCACAAAGCGATGCGGTTGCAGCCGCCGATGTGCCCGGACAGCAGAGGGATGGCATAGCGCCCCCCTTCGTCACAACAGAGCACCGCCGGGTCCCGGGTCTTGTCCTGCACAAACGGCGCCACCGCCCGCAGGGCGATGCCCGCCGCCCCCACATAGACCAACAGGCCGCAGTCTGTAAAATGCTCCTTTGTCCATTGGTGCAGAGGGTTTTCCTTTCCACCACGAGCCAGAGTGCAGCAGATGCCCTTTTCCTCCAGCCCTTTCCTCAAACGCTCGCCGGTTTCCATTCCCCGCTGGGTGAAGGCGATGATGGCCCCTTTCACTGCTTTTTGCCTTCCCGGAAACCGGTGGTGAAATTGGGGTGATAGAGCAGGGAGCGGTCATATTGCTGTCCCAGGAAATCACCCACCAGGATCAACGCAGTCTTGTTGATGCCCTCTTTCTGGGCGGTCTCCGCCAGGGTGCTCACCTGACAGATGCACACCTTCTCGTCGGGCCAGGTGGCCTTGTAGACGATGGCCGCCGGGGTTTCCGGCGGATATCCGCCCTCCACCAGGTCCTCTGTCAGCTGCTCCAGAAGCCCTGCCGACAGGAAAATGGCCATGGTGGCCCGATGCGCGGCCAGAGAGCGGATATTCTCCTTTTCCGGTACCGGCGTGCGCCCGGCGGCTCTGGTGATGATCACCGTCTGGCTCACCCCGGGCAGGGTGTATTCCGCCTGTAATGCGGCGGCGGCCCCGCAGAAACTGGACACGCCGGGCACCACCTCAAAGGGGATATTCTTTTGCCGCAGGGCGTCCATCTGCTCCCGGATGGCCCCATAGATAGAGGGGTCTCCGGTGTGAAGCCGCACCACATTCTGCCCTAGAAAATGGGCTTTGGCCATCACATCCACCACTTCTTCCAGGGTCATTTTGGCGCTGTTGTGGATCTCGCAGCCTTCTTTGGCATAGGAAAGCAGCTGGGGATTGACCAGACTGCCTGCATAGACGATCACATCGGCCTGGCCCAGCAGACGGGCTCCCCGGACGGTGATCAGATCGGCGGCGCCGGAGCCCGCTCCTACAATGGAGATCATCTTCCTCACTCCTTTATTACAATGGTGGTGAAATAGCCGGCTTCGGGAATGCCCTCCGCCAGATCCCGGCAGACCTTCTCATCGGGAAGGCCGCAGTTCTGCACCAGGGAGGCCTTGTGGGAAAGCCCCAGCTTGTCCAGGGTCTCCCGCACCTCCGGCAGGCTTTTTCCCGATTTCATCAGCACCTTGGTGCCCGGCAGGGACAGGTGCTCTTCCAGATTGCCGTGGCCGCCGGGAATGATGTGCAGCGGCTGGCGCATGACGGTAAGGCTCTGCTGCAGCAGAGCCGCCACGGCACAGAAACTGGGCACGCCGGGAATCACTTCTGTCTCATACCCCGCCCCTTTGATGATCTCCAGCAGATAGCTGAAGGTGGAATAGATGGACACATCCCCCAGATTGAGCATGGCCACATCCTGCCCCTGATCCAGGTATTCCATCACAGCCCGGGCCTGGGCCCTGTGGCTCTCCTCCAGCTTTTGCTTGTCCCGGGTCATGAGAAATTCCAAAGTGAGAATGGTCTTACTGGAAAGATCCACCGCTCCCCGGGCAATGTCCAGGGCCAGCGTCTTTTCTCCCCGGGTCTCGGGAGCGGCGATCACCGGGCAATGCTCCATGGCCCGGATGGCCTTGAGGGTCAGCAGCTCCGGATCTCCCGGGCCGACGCCCACTCCGTAAAAGGTACCTTTTTTCATTCTTTTTCCTCCATCAAACCCAAAAGGCCTTTCACCTGGGAGGTCTCTCCCAAAAAGCCCTGGATGTTATTGTAAACAATAGCGCCCACCGAAAAGTTCCCCGCCGCCCGTCTTTCCAGATGATACTGGATCTTATGGAGCAGGGTCTGCCGGACTTTTTCCCACAAACCGGCTTTCTGCAGCAGTTCCAGGGCGCCATCGGTGGTGGCCGCTTCCATGATCTGCCCGATGAGGGAAGTTTCTCCCCCGGCCAGCGCGGCGTGGGCAGCCAGGATCTCCATGCGGCAATCGGCCAGACGGGAATGGGTGTCCATCACCCCTCCGGCCAGCTTGACAAATTTCCCCAGATGTCCCACCAGCAGCACCTTTTCATAGCCATACTGAGCGCAGTAGTCCAAGCTGGTGCCGATGAAGTTGGCGCATTTCACCTGGGGCCATGGGGGAAGAGGGGCATAAGTTTTGATAAATGCTTCCCCGTAATTTCCCGGGGTTAGAATCAAATTTTTCTCCCCCTGGGCCCGGTGCATCCGGATCTCCACTTCGATGCTCTTGCGCAAAGCCTCCAGGCTCTGGGGCTCCACAATGCCGCTGGTGCCCAGCACCGAAAGTCCTCCTACAATGCCCAGGTTGGGGTTGAAGGTCTTGGCGGCCAGTTCCTCTCCCTGGGGAATGGAAATGATGGCCTCCAAACCGCATGCCCGATCCCCTTCCTCCAGCACCTGGGAAAGGGCCTGGGTGATCATCTGCCGGGGCACCTGGTTGATGGCAGCCTGTCCCACCGGTTGGTTCAGACCGGGCTTCGTCACCCGTCCCACACCCTTTCCGCCGTCCACCTGAATCCCTTGGGGGATGGGACGCACCTGGGCGAAGATCAGGATGCCGTCGGTGACATCGATGTCGTCTCCGGCATCCTTGCGTACGGCGCAGCGGGCAAAGTCTTCTCCCACTTCCAGTTCTTCCACCGGGGCGGAAACCTCTATCCCCTTGGGGGTGAGCAAAGTGGCCTTCTCCGGCCGCTCATGAAGCAGCAGCGCCCGGGCCGCCGCCTGAGCCGCCAAAGCAGCACAGGTGCCGGTGGTATAGCCGCAGCGGAGTTTTTTCGTTCCCTCCTGGCGGTATAATTCAAGACCCATGGCGCTCCCCTCCTTTTTTTCGGCAATTTCTATTGTACTATGCCTGCTCCCTGGTCTCAAGAATTTTTCGGCAATGATCCACATAGATTTGCCGGACGGCGGAAATTTCGCCCATCCCACGCAGGGCGCAGCGCACCGAAAGCCCGGCCTTCTCAAACAGCGCCTTCCAGCTGTCTTCTTCCCCAGCCATGTCGTTGCGGGCGTGATCCCCGGCCACCAGCATCATGGGAGCCAGCAGCACCCGGCGGAAACCTGCCTTCTGCACCTGCGCCAGCACATCCTCTCCCTGGGGCCAGCCCTCCACAGTGCCCACAAACACATCCTTCCGGCCCAGCAGGTGGAAAATATAACCAATAGCCGGATAAACAGCGTTGGCCGGATGCTCGGTGCCATGGCCCATGAACACCAGAGCCTCCCCCTCTTCCGGGAAAAAATCCTCCAACAGCGCTTCGGCCGCCCGCCGGCAATCCTCCATGTCATAAAGCAGCGGACGGCCCA